>SLMR01000171.1 GCA_007133445.1 Aquisalimonas sp.
CATGCGTATTGCCGTTCATCCCCACCGTCAGCGCCAGGGTCTTGGCGGCGCACTCCTGAATGCCGTGGCTGAAGATGCCCGGGCGGCCGGTATGGATCTGGTCGGCGCCAGCTTCGGGGCCACGCCGGAATTGTTGCGCTTCTGGCAGCGCGCCGGCTGCCTGCCGCTGCGACTGGGTGTCCGTCGCGATGCCGCCAGCGGCACCCATTCCGCCGTGGTGGCCCGTGCCCTCGGCGCAACCGGCATGGAGGTGCTCACACGAGGGCGCGCGCGCATGGCGCGGGACTTCCCCGGGCAGTTGGCGGATGCCCTGGCGGTGGTGGAGCCCGAGCTGGTACTGGCCCTGCTGGAAGGGCGCGAGTTCCCGGCCCCCGATGCTGAAGACTGGCTGGACGTGGTGGGATTTGCCGTGGGCCAGCGCGCCTTCGAAGTCTCCCTGACCGGGATCAACCGCGTGGCGCTGTGGGGGTTGGGCCGTACGGACGTGCGCACCCGGCTGGCAGCGAGCGAGCAGATTGCCCTGGTGGCACGCGTGCTGCAGCGGCGCCCCTGGGGCGAGGCCGCCCGACTGGCCGGCGAGCAGGGCCGGCCGGGTCTGGTGCAGGTGATGCGCCGCGGGTTGGCGCGGCTGGTGGACGACCAGGCCCCGGCGTCCGCCCGTGACGTTATTCCAGATCGATGACCACGTTGCCGATGGCACTCCCCGACTCCACGCGCTCGTGGGCGGTGGCGATCTCGGCCAGCGGCAGACGCTCCGCGATCCGGTGGCGCAGCGCCTCACGCTTCAGCAGATCCGTCATGCCGGCGATCGCCGCGGCCCGGTCGGCCGCAGGCAGGTTGTAGACGATGAAGAACTGCACCAGCACGTTCTTGAGAATGGAAGGGAAGAACGGGATGCTCACCTCACCGGCGTTGGCGCCGAAGGCGACGATCAGCCCGTTCGGGCGCACCGCGGCCACGTCGGTGGCGGCGTTGGCGGCGAACTCCAGCTCGATGATGCGATCGGCGCCTGTCCCGTCCGTGGCATCCATGACCCGGGCGGCGACGTCCTCCTCGCGGTAGTTGAACACCGCATTGGCCCCCGCCTCCCGGGCGATCTCGGCCTTTGTGTCGGAACTGACCGTGCTCAGAACCTGCGCCGCACCGGCGTCCCGGGCCATCTGGATGGCGTAGTAGGCCACCGCACCAGCGCCGCCAGGAATCAGCACGGTCTGCCCCTTGACGCCGCCGTGGCAGTGAACCGCGTGCCAGGCGGTCAGCGCCGGAATCCCGAGGCAGGCGCCCACCTCCGGGCCCACGCCATCCGGCAGCGGCACGGCCTGCTCGGCCGGCAGTACAACGTACTCGGCAGCGGTCCCGTTCGGGCGGCCCCAGGCGGCGTTCCAGACCCACACGCGGTCCCCCGGCGCCAGGTCCGTCACGCCACTGCCGACCGCATCCACCACGCCGGCGCCGTCACTGTGCGGGATGATGCGCGGGAACGGCAGTTCGCGGCTGCGGGCGCCGGCGCGCGTCTTCACGTCCGAGGGGTTCACGCCGCTGCACTGCATGCGGATACGGACATCACCCGTGCCGGGCTCCGGCGTGGGCAGATCTACCAGCTGCAGGACCTCGGAGGCCGGGCCGACACGTTCGTAGCAGGCAGCGCGCATGAGATGTTCTCCTCCCGCGGTGATCGTTGGGTTCAGTTGGTGTCGCTGGCCAGGATCTGTTCCGTGACATCGTGGAGATCGTTGCCGACGATGTCCGGCGTCGGGAACAGTGGGTCCAGGACCTGCCCGGGTCGCGCAACAAAGGCGGCATGCCAGCCCGCATTCATGGCGCCGGCCACGTCCCAGCCGTGCGCTGCCACCAGGCGCATGTCCTGGGCGCTGGCCAGAACGCTCCGGGCGGCGGTGTTGTACGCCTCGGGGGCCGGTTTGAGCGTCTGCGCCGCGTCGACACTGAAGACGTCCTCGAACAATTGCGTCAGACCCGCGTGCTCCAGCTGCGCCTTGGCCACCTGCGGTGGCGAGTTGGTCAGCGCGAACAGGCGCAGGCCGCTGTCCGCCAGGCGCCGGAGGGCGGGTTGGACGTCGTCATGGGGCGGCAGTGTGCGCAGCCCGCTGCTGACCGCATCCCGGTTCTTCTGCGTCAGGCGTATGCCGTGGCGTTCCGCGACCTGCGTCAGGGCGTGCCCGGCGATGGTGGCGAAATCCTGGTACTGCCCGAAGATGGTGGTGACCATGGCCGACTGCAGGACCTGGGAAAACCACTCACGCCGCACCTGCGCGGCACCGAAGATATCCTCGAACAGGGGATCCAGACTTGCGAGATCGAGCAACGTCTCGTTGACATCGAAGGCGATGATGCGGGTCATGGACTCCCCCTGATGACTGGTTGTGCCGTTGAGGCGCCATGGTATCAGGCCGGCCGGGAATGACGTAGATTGAGCTTGGACCTCAGGTGGAGAGCGGCATGCGCAGTATCGCGGCAGTTGTGATTCTCGTCTTGGCCATGCCGGCGCTGGCGCCTGCGGATGCCGGGAGTGCGAAAGTCGGGCGCTGGTGCGAGCCTGGCGGCGAGCGGCTGGAGGACACGGCCCTGTACCGCGAACTGGCGGACCTGGATGCCGTTCTGCTGGGCGAACGCCACGACCGCATGGAGCATCACCGCTGGCAGCTGTCCACCATAGCGCAGCTGCGGGCCCACCGCAGTGATCTGGTGATTGCGCTTGAGATGCTGCCGCGCCAGGTCCAGCCCGCCCTGGACGCCTGGGTGGCGGGTGAGCTGGACGAGGAGACGTTCCTCCGGGACAGCGCCTGGTATACGCACTGGGGATTCGACCCCGATCTCTACCTGCCCATCCTGCACTTCGCCCGGCTGCATGGGATTCCCGTGCGGGCGGTGAACCTGGACCGCCCCCTGGTCCAGCGCATTGGCTCCGAAGGCTGGGATGCCGTGCCGGAGGATGAACGCCACGGTATCGGGCCGGCCGCGGAGCCTGCGGACCGCTACCGTGAGCGACTGGAAGAGTCCTTTCAGGACCATGCGCAGTTCGGCATCGGTGGCTCGGAAGAGGGTTTCGTGCGCGCGCAGCTGGCCCGTGACCGTGCCATGGCGGAGGGCGTTGCCGAGGTCCGGGAAGGGAAGGCTGATCCGCCCCTGGTGGTTCTCCTGGCCGGCACCGGCCACATGGAGTACGGCCATGGCGTTCCGGGCCAGCTCTATGACTTGGGGATCCGTGAGACGGCCGTGCTGCTGCCACGGGATGCCGGCGAGGAATGTGCGTCGCTGGACCCGAAGCTGGCTCGGGCCGTATTCACGCTGGCGGGTGATGAGCGCCATGAGCCGGTGATGATGCAGTTGGGCGTGGTCCCGGAGGATCACGCTGACGGCGTACACCTTGTGCGGGTTGAGGAGGGCACCGTTGCCTACGCGGCGGATCTGCGCGAGGGCGATGTCATCGTCCGTGCCGCGGGACGAGAACTGCAGTCGGCAGACCAGCTCCGCCGTCTGGTGCACCGCCAGAGCCCCGGCAGCTGGATGCCGCTGACGCGCCTGCGAGACGGCGAGGAAACGGACGTCATTGCCCGCTTCCCCGCCGACGGTGGCTGATCAGGGCCTGATGGCCACCGCGATCAGCAGCTTGACGGTTGGGTCTGCGGCCCCTCATCGCCGAAGAACCAGGGGCGCATCTTCACGCCCGCCATGTTCCCCAGGAAGCCGAATACCAGCCACACCCAGCCGTGCAGGCTGCCCGAGGCGATGCCGCTGAAGTAGGCGCCGATGTTGCAGCCGAAAGCCAGCCGTGCACCGTAGCCCAGCAGAATGCCACCGATGATGGCCGCCATCAGAGGGCGGAACGGAATACGCAGGCTCGGTGCGAAGCGGCCGGCAAGGGAGGCGGCCAGCAGGGCGCCCAGGACGAGGCCGAAGTTCATCACCGAGGTGACGTCCTGGAACACGCTGGACTGCAGGGCTTCGGCGTTGTGCGGCGCCTGCCAGTACTCCCAGTGACTCACCTGAATGCCCACGGCCTCGAAGCCCCAGGCGCCCCACAGGGCGAACGCCGCCGTGATGCCCCATGGGCGGCCCGCCAGGAGCAGGGTCACGAAATTCAGGATGGCCAGGGCGAGGGCGCCCCAGATGAGCGGCCACGGGCCACGCAGGAAGCGCGTCCAGCCGGCGCGCTCGGCGGCCGGTGGCTGCTCCAGCCCACCGTGACGGCGCTTCTCCAGTACAACCGTCAGGCCGTAGATGGCGGCGAACAGGGCGAAGCTCATGATCAGGCCGCCGGCCACACCCATGCTGTTAACCAGGGAGACCGGCTCGAAGGCCGGCAGATCCCACCACCAGTGCGTGTGATGGGTGGCGATCACCGAGCCGAGAATGAAGCCGATCAGGGTGACCACCATGCGCATGTTGCCGCCGCCGGCGGTGAACAGGGTTCCGGAGGCGCAACCGCCACCGAGCTGCATGCCGACGCCGAACAGGAATGAACCCACGACAACGGAAACGCCGATCGGGAAGACGAAGCCGGACACGTCGCTTCCGAACACGGTGCCGGCGCCAAGGGCGGGGAAGAACAGGGCGACGGCCACGGCCAGCAGAATCATCTGGGCGCGCAGGCCGCGTCCGCGGCGCTCCCTGATGAAAACGCGCCAGGCGGATGTAAACCCGAAGACGGCGTGATAGAGCGCGACGCCGAGAGCGCCGCCCACCAGGAACAGTGCCGCCTGATTCACACCGATGGTCTGGCCGACATAGAACAGGCCCACGATCAGCAGGGCCGTGGCGACCCAGCCGGCCGGGTTCATGCCTCCAGGTCGTCCGGGGATGGAAACGGACGTTGCAGCCATGTCTGGACACTCCTTGGGTTGGTTAGCCGGACGGCGCGGAGTCTAACCAATCTCCGGTCGGCCCGGGAAAGAGCGAATCCGTCTATGGATAGAACACCTTTACGGAGCCCCGGGGGCGAACCCAGGCGGGAGGCTGCGCGCTCTCAGGTGCCGGTCCGGTCGGAGGAATTGGGCGCGGCGAGGTCCGCGAAGCGTCTCAGACAGTCCAGTCGTGTCTGGGCGTCGTGTACGTCGGTGGTGACGATGAGTTCATCGGCATCGGTGGTGGCCAGGAACGCATTGACCTGTTCCTTGACGGTGGCCGGCGAACCAAAGGCGCTGGCGCTCAGGGTGGCCTCCACCATTGCTCTCTCGTGGCGCGACCACAGCGCGTCCATGTCCGGCACCGGCGGCTGCAGCTGGCCGCGCTGATTGCGCACCATGCGCAGGAAACGCTGACGGATGGAGCTTGCCAGGAAGTCCGCTTCCGCATCGGTGTCGGCGACGATGACGTTCATGGCGACCATGGCATGGGGCTGCTCCAGGACCTCCGAGGGCCGGAACACCTGCCGGTACAGCGCCAGTGCCTCGTGCACGTGGCGCGGTGCGAAGTGGCTGGCAAAGGCGAACGGCAGGCCCAGTTGACCGGCGAGCTGCGCGCTGTAGCCGCTGGAGCCGAGCAACCAGATGGGGATGTGATCCAGGCCCTGTCCCGGGATGGCGCGGACGTTCTGGCCCTCCCGGGCCGGCGCCAGGTAGCCGCGCAGCTCCGCCAACAGCGCGGCGAAATCCGGTTCCAGGCTGGCGTTGGCGCCACGCAGCGCCCGCGCCGTGGTGCCGTCGGTGCCGGGTGCGCGCCCCAGGCCCAGATCGATGCGCCCCGGATAGAGGGTTTCCAGCGTGCCGAACTGTTCCGCGACCACCAGCGGCGCGTGGTTTGGCAGCATGATGCCGCCGGAGCCGACGCGGATGCGGGATGTCTTCTCGGCCACATGGCCGATAAGCACTGCCGTGGCGGCACTGGCGATGCCGTCGAGATTATGGTGCTCGGCGAGCCAGAAGCGATGGAAGCCGAGCCCGTCCGCCGCCTGCGCCAGGGCGACGGTGCGGGCGAAAGCGTCGGTCGGGGTGCTTTCGCTGACGATGGTAGCCAGATCGAGAACGGATACCGGGATACTGCCGAGCTCGCTCATGCGGATTGCTCTCTCACGGCTGTGGCTGGTACGTGGCGTGTGACAGCGGCGGCGAGGACGAGAACGCTACTGGTGGCGAGCACCATGGCCGCCCAGCCGCTGGCAGCGTAGATGATACCAGGCAACCAGGCGCCGATGGTCCCACCGGCGTAGTAGGCCGCGATGTAGAGGCCGTTGACCACTCCGCGGCGGTCCGGTGCCAGGGCGTTCACCACGCCGGGGGCCGTGCCGTGAACCAGGAACATGCCAGCGCAGAACAGGAACATGGCAGCGAAGAGCAGGGTCAGCGAAGGCAGCAGGAACAGCAGCGTCGCCGCCAGGAACATGCCCAGGCCTAGCTGGATGGTGCGCCGCAGGCTCCCCGTCCAGCGCGTGATCCGCCCGGCTGCCAGCGCCACCACAATGCCCATGAGATAGCCGGCATAAAGCAGGGCGATGGTGTCTTCCCCGGCGCCAGGCTGCAGCGCGACCGCCCGGAATGGCAGATAGGTAAGCAGCGCCGCAAACACGAAGAACACGCTGAAACCCATGAAGCAGGTCACCGCCACGCCGGGGCGCGCCAGCACCTCGCGACAATCGCGCCAGCCGATGCGGGTCGCGCTGGTGGCCTGGTCCCCCGGGAGCCGCAGGATCAGGGGGCCGGTGACGATCAGCGCTGCGCCGAGCAGCCAGAAGGCGGCCTGCCACTCCCAGTGCGCCGCAATCAGCCCGGCGACGAGCCGCCCGAGAAAGCCGCCCAGCACGGTGGCTGCAACATAGGTGGCCATGGTCCGGGCGAGCTGGTCGGCAGTGACCCGTCCGGCGATGAAGGTCATCAGCGCGGTCATCGCCGCCGGGATCAGCAGACCCTGCGCCACGCGCGCGGCCAGCTGCACGTTGAAATCCGGGGCCAGGGCGAAGGCGATCTGGCTGAGGCCGAGCAGGAAGGTCGTGGCCGCGAGCATGCGCCGGGCGTTGACGCGTTCCAGCACCAGCCCGTATAGCACCGGGGCGATGCTCAGGGGCAGCAGTGTGGCGGTGATCAACAGCGCCGCCCGATTCTCGCTGATGTCGTGCAGGTCGGCCAGTAGGGGCAGCAGCGGTTGCGGCGCGTACAGGGCGCAGAACACCAGAACCGTGGCCAGCAGGAGCAGGGGCATCAGCGGTACGCGGTTGGCGCTGTCATGTGAGAAGTCGCGTCAGAATGTCTTCGTAAACTGCCGAAAGAACGTCAAGATCCTGGACGAGTACTCGTTCGTCCACCTGGTGGATGGTGGCGTTCAGCGGGCCGAGTTCGATCACCTGCGTTCCCGTCGGCGCAATGAACCGTCCATCCGAGGTGCCGCCACCCGTGGACAGCGCTAGCTCCCGCCCGGTGACGCTCGCGACCGCGGCGCGGGTGGCGTCCAGCAGGGCACCGGATTCGGTGACGAAGGGGCGGCCGGAGAGGTGCCACTCCAGACGGTAGTCCACCCCGTGGCGGTCCAGGATGGCGTGCACCCGTTCCTGGAGTTCCTCCGGCGTGCTCTCGGTGCAGAAGCGGAAGTTCAGCAGCAGCTCCAGGGTGCCGGGGATGACGTTGGTCGCGCCGGTGCCGGCCCGGATGTTGGAGACCTGGAAGCTGGTGGGCGGAAAGCTGCTGTTGCCGGTATCCCAGGTGGTGGCCACCAGTTCGGCCAGGGCTGGCGCCAGCATGTGAACCGGGTTCACTGCCTTGTCCGGGTAGGCCACGTGGCCCTGGACGCCGTGGACGGTCAGGGTGCCGTTCAGGGACCCGCGCCGGCCATTCCGGGCGGTGTCCGCGACCCGCTCGGCACTGGTGGGCTCGCCCACCAGGCACCAGTCGATGGTCTCACCCCGCGCCTGCAGGGTCTCGACGACCCGGGCAGTGCCGTCCCGCGCCGGGCCTTCCTCGTC
>SLMR01000231.1 GCA_007133445.1 Aquisalimonas sp.
CCCGCCGGGTTCAACGACGTCACCATCCGTGCTGTCGCCATCCCCGGCCGCCGCGACCTCGGGCTCCGGACCCTGATCCAGGCGCGTGTCGGCGTCGGAGCCCTCCTCGTCGTCCGCTGATTCCGCGGCACCTCCGGCAACGAACGCGGACTCCCCGGTTCCGACGTCCACTGGATGGCGCTCACTGTCATCGTCGGGTTCGATAGCGTCGTCAGCGTCGGTGAATGCCTCCTCGGCCGGATCGGTGCCGTCGCCTCCATCGGCTCCGGCGTCCGCCGGCGACACGTCAGCGGTCTCCGGTTCGCCGCCCGGCGACTCCCCTGACGGCGGTTCAGGCGGCAACTCGCCATCAGTGAGCCGCACGGCCTCGCGCATCAGCCCCCGGACATCCGCCGTCGGGGCTCCCTTGCCCTGGAGTTCGTCGATGAGTTCGGGAATAGCCGCGACCGTCCTGTCCAGCAACGCGAACACCTCCGGCCCCGCCTCCACATACCCTTCGATGATCCGGTTCAGGAGACGCTCCACGGACCATGCCAGCTCGCCCAGCAACAGCGCGCCGGCGAGGCGGCCGCTGCCTTTGAGTGTATGGAACGTACGGCGCACGGTAATGAGGTCATCGTGGCGCTCTGGCTCCTTCCGCCAGCGGGGCAGTCCCTCGCGGATGGTCTCCAGACACTCGTCGGCCTCCTCGAGGAAGATATCCAGGATCTCGTCGTCGATCTCCTCCGCGGACACGGCGACATCCATGTTGACCCCCCCGCTGGGACCGCTTCGCGGCGCGGGAGCAGGCTCCGCCGCAACCTCCGGGGCATCGGACGCCTCGCTGGATGCGGGCATCGCCGCCGCGTCCGCGGCCGGCTCCCCGGCTCCGTCGGGATGGTCGCTGACCTGCTCGGGAAACCCGTCGGCGGATACCTCCGCATCCGGGTCGGCACCCAGCGCGTCGCCCAGGTCGATGGTCTCCAGGCTCAGACCGTCCGCCCCGGTCGGGTCGACGTCCGCCTGGGCCGCATGCGTTACGGCCGCACTGGCGTCTGCCCCGATCTCCGTTGATGTTTCGGGCGGCTGCTCGTAGCCCAGGGTACGCACGCTGTTCTCGGCGACGTCCAGAATGCTTGCGCGACCGCTGCGATTCTCGAGCACCGCCTCCAGGTAGTACTCCAGGCTGGTGATAGCATCGGCGAGGGCGTCGAGCCTCTGCTCGGAGGGCAATTCGCCGGCGCCAATGATCTCGTCACGAATGCACCGGCCTGCGGCTTCCAGCAACGCCCCGGCACGCTGCAGATCCAGCATCTCCAGCGCACCCTGAAGGCGCCCCAGGAGCGCTTCCATGCCGGAGAGCGGGTCCTCCCCGCGCCCCTCCATGAGCGACACCAGTGCCTCCTTGATGGCACCGATGTCGGAGACGGCTTCGCCAATCGCGCTCTGGTAGACGGTGCGGTACTCGAGGTCGAACAGCTCGCTGTCCTGCAGCGCGACGGATTCGTCACCTGGATCCATACCGCCGTCGCCGACGCCGACGCTGTCGCCACCCTGGGTGAGCCCCTGAAGCGCGGACTCCACGTAGAGCAGCGCACGGGCAAACTCCATGAGCTCCTGCTCTTCGGCGCTGCCACCGTCGGCAAGACGCTCCACCAGGGGCACCTGCTCACGGACCACACGCCGCGGGACGCCCAGCCCGAGCATGCCCAGCGTGTCGGCCACCCGGCGCAAGGTATCGGCCACACCGCTGAGACGGTGGGGTTGACCCTGGTCACTGCGGACGTAGAGATCCAGCGAATCCTTGATGCCGGTGAGGTCCTCCTGCAGGGCGTCCGCCGCGCTCTGCAGAATGTCGGAACCGGGGCGGTAGCCGCCGGTTTCCTGGTTGTTGGCCACGTCCTCGCGGTCCGGAAGCAGGCTGTCCAGCGCAAAGCGCTGTTGGATGGCCTGCACGCGCTCGCCGCTGTCGCCGGAGCGCGCGACGTAGTAGAGCATGTTCTTGAGGAGATCGTCCGTTGGTACCTCGTCGAGCACCTGCTCGCCGTGGTCGATGATCCGCTTGAGCTGACGATCCACCTGACCCAGCACGCTCTTGACCGCCGTGGTGGCTTCCAGTTCGCCGCTGCGCAGACTGTCGACGACCCCGGCGGCGACCCAGAACAGGTCCCCGGTACGATCATCACCCGCAGCAGCATCCAGTTCGTCGAGAATGCTCTGCATGCGCTCAAGGCTGGACGCAACGGAGGTGCCCCGCAGGAAGGCCAGCAGTGCGCGCTGAAAACGATGCCGATGCTCCCTCGCCAACGCGCCGACCGAGGCACCGCTGGGGCGCTCACGCCGGGACCCCGCCCCCTGCGCGGCAAGATCCGGTGCAAACAGCATGCTTTCCGTGAGCAGCGATGCACCCCGCGACGCGCGGAGATCATTCACCAACGGCAGCACCAGCACGCCGCTGTCGCGTTCGCCCTGCTGGATGCGCTCCAGGTAGTCCGACACGGAGAGGATGCCCCGCATGAGAGTCTCCTCACCCTCTGCTACCTGGGCCAGATCCCCACTGATGAGCTCTTCGAGAACCTGCTCCATCTCCTCGACCAGCATGGAGAGACCGAACAACTCCAGCATCTGCAGGGTGCCGTAGACCTGGTGCAGATAGGTCATGCAGAACCGCAGCTGGGTGCGGTCGCTGGAATCCTGGGAGTACTCCTCGAGGGCCTGGGCGGCTTGCTGGAGGGTTTGATCCAACTCCGTGCGGACCCATCCGAGCGTGCTGGCGTTGGTCTGGCGCTCACTGGTCATGGGCTACACCCGCTCCTGGTTCACAGGCCGGCGAAACGCCAGCACGTCACCGGCGTTGCGCACGCGCTCAAGCCCCTCCGGACGGCGACGGACGAACTCCCCGGCTCCAAGTATCAGGACCCCTCCCGGCCGCAGATGCCGGGCCAGACCATCAACGATGGTACGGCGGCGCTCCTGGTCGAAGTAGATCAGCAGGTTCTGGCAGTAGATGATGTCCATATGCAGGCTGCGGCTGCTGGCCGCATCCAGCACGTTCATCTGGGCGAAGCCAACTCGGCGCCGCAACGAGGCAACCACGCGGAAGCGTTCGCGCTCCGCGAGGATCTCGCAATAGCGGTTGCGGTGGTGTTCGGGGATGTCCGCAAGCGCCCTCCTGGGGTAGGCGCCCTGCCGCCCGACCCCCAGGGCATGCAGGCTGATATCGGTGCCGGTAATCCCGAAGTGCCTCCCGGCGGGCTCATCGCCAATGGCGTCGGCCACGATCATGGCGAGGGTGTAGACCTCCTCGCCGGTGGAACAGCCGACGCTCCAAAGATTCAGCTCACGTCGCGCCTCGGCCAGCATGTCCGGCAAGACGCTCTCGGCGAGAAACGCGAGTGCCCTTGGATCCCGGAAGAAACGCGTTTCGTGGACGGTGAGCCGGTCCACTAGCGCCGCCCATTCGACGTTTCCGGCGACACCGGATACCAGATACCGGTAGTAGGCGTCGAAGTCCTGGAAGCCGATCTCACGCATGCGCAGCCCGACGCTCGTCACCAGGAAGGACTTGCGTTCTCCCGGCATGGCCATACCGGTACGCCGTTCCAGCAGTGCCGCCCAGCGGGCGAACTGCTGGTCGTCCATATCGGGAAGGGAACTGGTGACCCCTTCCCAGGCGCCCGGGAACTGTTCTTTGGCCGTGGCCATGGACAGCCCCCGTTACCCTTGCTGCTGCGAGTCGGGCAGATTGAAGCCGGCCACCGACTCGCGCAGCTCGTTGGCGAGATCCGCCAGGTTGCCGATGGAGGTGGCGGTCTCGTTGGTACCCGCGGAGGTCTGCGACGTGATCTCCTGGATGACGTTCATGGTGTCGGAAATGTTCGCCGCGGCCTCGGCCTGCTGACGGGCTGCCTCGGAAATGGTCTGGATCAGGCCAGCGAGCTGCTGGGACGTGGACTCGATCTCGCGCAGGGCCTCACCGGCCTCCTCGGCCTGGTGCGCCCCGCTGACCACGCCTGCCGTGGACTGTTCCATGGAGATCACGGCTTCGTTGGTATCGGTCTGGATGGTCTTGACCAGCGCCTCGATCTGTTTGGTCGCGTTACCGGAGCGCTCCGCCAGGCGCTGCACCTCGTCGGCCACCACCGCGAAGCCGCGGCCGGCCTCGCCGGCCATGGCCGCCTGGATGGAGGCGTTCAGGGCGAGGATGTTGGTCTGGTCGGCGATGTCGTTGATCAGTTCGACGATGTTGCCGATCTCCTGGGAGGACTCGCCCAGGCGTTTGATGCGCTTGGACGTCTCCTGGATCTGCTCGCGGATGGAGTCCATGCCGTCGATGGTCCGCCGCACCGTCTCGCCACCACGCGTCGCCAGTTCCACCGAGCGCTGGGCCACATCGGCCGATTCGTCGGCGTTCTTGGACACCTGGTCGATGGACACGGCCATTTCGTTGATGGCCGCCGACGCCGCGGTGATCTGGTGCGCCTGGTGGTCCGATGCCTCGGCCAGGTGCATGGCGGTGGCCTGGGTCTGCTGAGCCGCCGACGAGACCTGGACGGAGGTGTCGTTGATGGTGGTCACCAGGGTGCGCAGGGCGTCGATGGCGTCATTGAAGGCGTCGCCGATAGCGCCGGTGAACGCCTCGCCCACCGAAGCCTGCACGGTGAGATCGCCTTCGGACAGACCCTGGATCTCGTCCAGCAGGTCAAGGATGGCCTGCTGATTCTGCTTGGACTGCTCGTCCGCCTTGCGCTTCTCTTCCTCGGACGCCTCCAGTTCCTTGCGGGCCTGGATGCGGGTCAGGAAGCCGCGCCCGATCAGCAGCGCCAGGGCCAGGCCACCGAAGGCAAAGCCGTACCACTCCTGAATCGGGCGTTCGACGGGCAGGTCACGGTAGACGCCCAGCAGGTGGTTGGTGGTGGCGTCCAGGCGGTCGGAGTTGATGAAGATACGCTCGGCCGCGTCACGCACCTCGAAGAGGTCCGGGGAGCCGGCGAGGATTTCGTCCACCTGCCCCTCCATGCCGGAGAACAGGCCGTCAATCTCCTGCAACGCCTCCAGCGCATCCCCGCTCAGGGCCTGTACGGGCAGATCGCCGTCACCCTGCAGGGAGTTGAGCACCCCGCGCAGGTCGTCCTTGCTGCGATCAAGACGGTCGGCAGCGGTGACGTTGCCGATACCACCACGGAGCATCTCGCCGGTATTGCGCCCGATACGCTCGGAGTGCAGCTCGATGGCACCCACGTAGTAGCCCTGGGCCGATGACGCCCCGCCCTCGGCAAGCTCGCCGGCGAGCGCTTCGGCCATGCGCTGAACACGCGGCACGTTGACGCGGAACTCCTCGGCCAGTTCGTTGACCGTCAACACCATCTCGCGCCGCTCCAGGATCGCCGCGGCGTCCTCGTCGACGAGCCCCCAGGGACGCTCGAGCATGGTCAATGCCTGGGCGGCATCGTCACCGACCTGCTCAGTACCCGGCAGCCCGGACTCCGGGTTGCCGTCCCGGAGGATGGTGATGTGCTCGGCCATCTCCTCGCGGGCGTCGCGCAGCATGAAGAAGGCGTCGGTATTGCCGTTGGCGGCCTCCGAGGCGCTCTTGGCCAGTGTCTGGGACAGCACGCGCACCGCCTCGGCACGCTCGATGTACTCGGAGTCGAACCGCGCATGGTAGGCGGTATAGGCGAAACTCACGACCATGAGAATGATCGCGACGATGATGAGCCCGCTGAGTGCGGTGACGGCCTTGCCGATCCCCCCTGCGGATGCGAGGTTCTGCGCACCTTTCATGGTTACTGTCCCTCCGAAAGAATTCCGTGCCCGTGCCGAGGGCTTGTTATACGGGCGTCAGCTGGCCACCCTCAGAAACTGTGGATCCTCGACCAGTGCCTGCATGCTGAAAACCAGCCACCGCTCGCCTTCGTGTTCGATACAGCCATTCACGAACGGCGCGTACTTGTCTTCCACGTCACCCGGGGCAGGGCCCAGGCTCTCGCGGGGGAAATGCCGCATGCCGAATACCTCGTCCACCAGCAGACCGGTGTAGGCGTTTTCGATCGGCACCACGAGAACGCGGCTGAGCCTGGTCAGGCTCGATACGTGATCACCCAGGAAGCCGTTGAGGTCCATGATGGGAAGCAGCGTCCCCCGCACGTTCGCCATCCCGCGGACCCAGCTCCGGGTCCGCGGGATCGGGGAGAGCTCCGGGTACTTGAGAAGCTCGGCGACCTCGGCCATGGGGGCCAGGAATCGCTGCCCCCCCAGCCGAAATCCGACGCCGACCCAGTTCTCGCCTGGATCCTCCTGGGCCGGCAGATCGGCGGCGAAGTCGCGCCCCAGCCGTTCCAGCTCAATCAGCAGATCAAAGGGCGAGGCCGCCATTGGTCAACCTCAGCCCTGGAGGGCTCCCTGGACCTTCTCCAGGAGTTCCTGCTCCGTCACAGGCTTGCTGATGTAATCCTTGGCCCCCTGGCGCATCCCCCAGATACGATCCGTATCCTGATCCTTGGTGCTGATGATCACGACCGGGATACTGGCGGTGGCCGGATCCTTGGTGAGCTTGCGCGTCGCCTGGAAGCCGTTCACACCCGGCATCACGATGTCCATGAGGATCACGTCCGGCGACACATCGTTGGCCAGACGAATACCGTCCTCGCCATTTTCAGCCACCGATACCTCGTAGTTGTGCTTTTCGAGCATCTCGCGCAACACGTAGGTTTCCGTGGGCGAATCATCAACAATCAGAACCCGGGTCATTCAGACAATCTCCCATTCCACTCGTAATTTTTCCGGATCGCCGAACACAGTCGCCTTGTGGGTCCCGCATGCAACCGGGTCCGCCCTGCAACACCGAGGCCGGTATGGCTCAGGCCGCCTGGTTGAGGTGCCGCTTGATGGCACCAAGGAGCTCTTCCCGCGTGAACGGCTTGGTCAGATACTGCTGGGAACCGACGATACGCCCCCGCGCACGGTCGAACAGGCCATCCTTGCTGGAGAGCATGATCACCGGCGTATCCTTGAATATCTGGTTATGCTTGATGAGCGCGCAGGTCTGGTAGCCGTCCAGACGCGGCATCATGATGTCGACGAAGATGATGCTGGGTTTCAGGTCGGCGATCTTCGCCAGCGCTTCGAAGCCATCGTTGGCGGTGATGACCTCACAGCCTTCTTTCTTCAGAAGGGTCTCCGCGGTCCGGCGGATGGTCTTGCTGTCATCAATGACCATGACCTTGAGACCTGAGAGTCCTTCCTGTGTGGTTTCGCTATCCACCGGCTCCCCCGACTATTTTCTCGTTGTACCCAGCCGCACCGAGCGGCATCCGTTCCGTAGCCGTGCCGCCCTATGTAACATAAGCCCGTGGCCTGTGCCAGGAAACCAGCCTGGCCGTAATGCGCCGGCGGCAATTCGGCATCTGAACCGACCCCTTAGGACTGCAAACTAACAGACAACCGCACCGAAAACTGTGAACACTGTCGCTGAGGGAGACCCCGGCAACCATCTGCATCAGCTACGTTGTCGGGACATATCCCGGAATCACCCGGCGACACCCTACCACTTCAACGGAGTCTTCTCCCATGGCCGTACAACTCGGGGTTGTGATGGACCCCATCGCGCACATCAAGCCCTGGAAGGACACGACCCTGGCCATGCTGCTGGCGGCGCAGGCTCGCGGCTGGCAGCTGCACTACTTCGAGCTGGGTGATCTTTACCTGCGCGACGGCACCGCCTGGGGGGACAGCCGCACGCTATCAGTCCGCGATGACAACCACGACTGGTACACGCTGGGCAACGGCGGACCCACCGAGCTCGGGCAACTGGACGTGATCCTC
>SLMR01000323.1 GCA_007133445.1 Aquisalimonas sp.
CATCACCTCCCTTGTTGATCGACCCACTGGTGAAACGGTGTTTCACCGGGCCGGTGGACCGCCTGATCGAACAGTCCAGCCGTTCCCGGGTACTGGGGAAATGGGGATGGTCTCGGCAATTTCAAGAGGTTGGCGTCATCATTGTTGATGCTCGCGTGCGGGCCGTGCGGTGTCGGCGACACTCTCCAGTAGCAGCTGCGTCCGCGTTGACGGAACACGTCCGGTCTCGCTGTTCAGCGCCTCCCAGCACCGCTCCCAGGCCGATTCCGCCGCACTGATGGCGCCCGTGTGGCCGTAATGGCGGATCAGAGCCTGCCAGGCGTTCTCGTTTCCCGGCACCAGATTGACCAGCGTCTCCAGCCAGTGGTTGATGCTCCCGGGTGAGAAGTCTCCACTGTCGGCCGCGTCGAGGATGCGCGCAGTCAGGCGGTGGCGCAGGCTCTCCGCCGGCAGGAAACGGTGATGCTCCTCGGTGTTTGCGGCGCACAGGCGCTGAGCCAGTTGCAAGAGCGTCCGGACGTCCTGTTCCTGCAGGGTCGGTTGTTCCAGCAGCCGCAGCAGGCGCCAGTAGTCCACCTGGCAGAGACCTTGATCCAGGGCGACGAGCCCGGGCCGGGTAATGATCAGCTGCTCGCTGCCCAGTTGCTTGCGCAGCCGGTGAATGGCGGTGTCGAGCGTCTGCTGGGCGCGGTCGCCCTCGCTGTCCGGCCACAGGTGATCTGCCAGCGCTTCGCGGCTGACCCAGGAGCGCCCGTCACCAAGACAGGCCAGGGCGAGCAGGAGGTCCTGCATGCGCGGGCCGGGATTAACGGGTTGGCCATCCAGGAGGATGCGCGGCGAACCCAGGACCTCGATCTGCAGCGGCCAGTACCAGGCACCCTCGCCGGTACCGTTCTGCGGCGGGCGCAGCCGGCGCAGCCGGATGAGTGTTCGAACGTACTCCGGTTCGATGCCCGCCTCCAGGGCGTGGCCACAGAGCTCGGCCATCACATCGCGCCGCCACCACGGGTAGTTCACGTAGTGTTCGTTGCTGCCCACCTGGAGGGCGTGGCGCAGGGCCTTGAGTCCGCGCCGTTGCATGCCGAGCTTGAATGCGACCTGTGCCTGCAGCAGGCCGCGCATGAACTGCACCGGCTTCGACGAGCGCATGCGGCGGCCGATGCGTCTTGCCTGGGCGATGTGGTACAGGCCGCCGGCCAGGTGGCCGCGGTCCAGCAGCAACTGGCCAAGGCCCATGTGAGTGACGGCCTGGGGAAACACCGCGCCCGACTCCCGGGCCAGGCGCACGGATTCCGCGGCGTGGTGCTCAGCGCGCGGGAGGCGCTGATCCAGCGAGTGGAGCCAGGCCAGGGTGTAGTGGTACCCGGAACGGTCCAGCAGATACTCCGGCGGGGCGGCCGGGCCCATCTGTTCCAGCCACTGACGGCCCTCTTCCAGGTTGCCGCGGCTCAGGGCCAGGAAGGCGGCCTGCATGCACAGGTGGGAATCCCAGGAGCGAATGCCCGAGTCGTTCGCCAGCCGCATCCCGCGCTGGATTTCGTCGTGGCAGGCGTCATAGTCGAGAAACAGACGCCGGATCATGGCGCTGACGGAATGGCACAGCAGCCGCGCGCGAACGTCGTCCGTGCGGTCCCGCAGCGCCATCATTCGGCTGCACAGGGCATCAGCCCCCGTGAGGTTGCCACACCAGATGCGATGCAGCAGCAGGTGGTTGGCGGCGCTCAGACGCACGAAAGCGGGGCCGTCCCCTTCGAACGCCTGCTCGCAGCGATCCGCCCAGGCCTCCATCTCGGGGTGGTCGGGCCGGCGGAATACCAGTGCGCCGAAGAAGTTGGCGTCCACCTCCAGCAACACGGAATCCGGTGCATCGAGCTCCCGGCGATGAGCCTGGAAGAAGCCGATCAGGGAGTCCAGGGTGTCGAAACGCGACAGGGTATGAATTCGCCCGCTGATAGCAATGCAGAATGCCAGCCATGGTGCGAGGTCATGGCGATGCACCAGCTTCGGGAACAAGGCTTCTGCCTCTGCGGCTGCCTGATACGGAGCGGTGTGGCGCAGGCCCTCAATGGTCCTAAGGGTCTGCGTGGCAGGAGACGACGGTTCCTGGAGCGTCCATCCCTCCGGCTGCTCTGATGTGAGCTCCTGATGAGATTGATGCATGTGCGGGCGACATCCCTCGGCGCCACAACGCCGGCTTCCATGACCAGCGTTCAAACTGCCCCGGGGAATGCGGTGGGTCAAGCTTGGCAGGGGAGCGGCGCGCGGATTCGTGAACCGATTCGCGGTTTCGAACCAGCCGAGAGAGCGGCCGGCCCCTCAATCGAGGGCCGGCCCAATTGGCTCAAGGGGTTGCCTGAAGGTGTCAGAAGTAGAAGTTCACCCCGGCGCTGGCGTCACCCACGTTGAAGACCGTGTCGCCTACGTCCGGGTTGACGAGCGAGACGCCCACCCGTCCGGAGACGCTGAAGTGCCGCGAGACGTGATACTCCATGCCGAAGTTGCTGGCGAGCCCGACCGCGTCATTGGCGTTGGAGAAGTACAGGAGCTCGCCGTCGATGAACGTGCGCAGGGAGCTGACATCGCCGGGGATGCCGTAGAAGCGGGCCCCGCCGCGCAGCAGCACGGCCGTGTCCTCCGCGCTGGACAGGGTCAGGGAGCCGTACGGCATGATGTCGTCGGTGACGAAATAGCCTGCGTTGTAGGTGGGGCTGGACACGCCGGCTCCACCGAGCGGCATCGCTGTGGCAACCGGACTGGAGAAGAGATCCGTGAGGCCCAGCGTGAAGGTGCCTTGCCCGGGCATGTCCCCTTGGGCGGTGCCGGCGACCAGGGCGGATGAAAGTGCCAGTGCCGTGATGCTTTTGCGCATACGTCGTACTCCTTGTTCTTGCGTGGTTGTTGTGTCCGGGGTGGCAATTGGTTGTACCGCGCCGCAGTATACGGTTCCCTTCCCCTTGCATGTCGTCCGTGGACGCGGGCCAGTGTAGGTGACGCCACCTTACAACTACCTTACAGGCGTTACTGACCTTCTGAGAAGGTTGGTAACCAGCGTGTCGCCAACCAGAGCCATCTCGTGCATCACGGGGTGGCCTGCTAGGCTACGCACAGCGCGGATAAACAAACGAATACCGGTGACGTGGGAGGGACACATGCTGAAAAGAATACTGGCCAGCGTGGCCATGGCAGGGTTGGTCGCACCGGCGGCCGCCGGTGCCCAGGGTCTTAACTACAACTACGTGCAGGGCGGGTTCGGTTTCTATCCCAATGCCACCGCTGCCGATCAGGACTGGATCGGGCTGGACGCCACCGGCAAGGTCGCCATCACCGAAAACGTCTTCGCCCTCGGCGGTTTCCAGTACCTGACGGACGACATCGACTACACCACCTTCCATGCCGGCGGCGGTTATCGCGTGGGGCTGGATCCCAGTACCGACCTGTGGGGTGGCGCCACCATCGAATACCAGGATTTCGATCCCGGCGGCGATGACACCAGCCTCGGGCTGCGTGGCGGCATCCGCCACCAGTTGAACCAGGATCTGGAGCTTGCGGCCGAGATGCGCGTGGTAACTGGCGATGCCGACTACGTGGGCTTCCGCGCCTCCGCGCAGTATTTCATGCGCCCTGATCTCGGGCTGGTTGGTGCGTTCGACATTTTCGACGGTGATCCAGGATTGATCGCGGCCGCGCGGTTCGCGTTCTGACCCATCGCCGCCCGGAATGGGCTCTGCCCGGGTGACAGAAGGCCGGCTGCGCCGGCCGGCCCCGTCGCCTGCCTTAGCGGGTGGATTCGTCCAATGACCGCTGCGGCTCACCCTCACGCTGGTGCCCCTCCCAGTCCGCCGGCTGATACCAGGGCTGCTCCTCGACCAGGGGATCCCGTCCCCGCACGGCGTCGGCGATCTTCTCCGCGATCATGATGGTGGGAGCGTTCAGGTTGCCGCTGGCAATGCGTGGCATGATGGAGGCATCCACCACCCGTAACCCGTCCACGCCGTGGACGCGGCCCTCGCCATCCACCACCGCTTCGGGATCGTCGGCCGTGCCCATGCGGCAGGTGCACGACGGGTGGTATGCGCTCTCGCCGTGCTGGCGCACGAAGGCGTCCAGCTCCGCGTCGGTGGTCACGTCCGGCCCCGGTGAGAGTTCCTCTTCCCGGAATTCGTCCATGGGCGCCTGGGTCATGATCTCGCGGGTCAGGCGGATGCTCTGGCGCATCTCGTGGCGGTCCCGCTCGGTGCTCATGTAGTTGAACAGGATGCTTGGGGCCTGATGCGGGTCGGCACTCTTGAGCGTTACCGAACCGCGGCTCTCCGGTCGCATGGGCCCCACATGGGCCTGGAAGCCGTGGCGGTCCTGGGTGGTAGCGCCGTCGTAGGTGATGGCCATGGGCAGGAAGTGGTACTGCAGATTGGGCTGTTCCACGCCGGCGTCGCTGCGGATGAAACCGCCCGACTCGAAGTGGTTGGTCGCACCCAGGCCGGTACGCCTGAGCAGCCACTCGGCGCCGATCATGGCCTTGTTCCACGGTTGCATGGCGCTGTAGAGGCTGATGGGTTTCCGGCAGCCGTACTGGACGTAGATCTCCAGGTGGTCCTGCAGGTTCTGCCCGACCCCGGCGCGGTCGGCCACCACGTCGACGCCGTGCGCGCGCAGGTGGTCCGCCGGCCCGATGCCGGAGAGCATCAGCGTCTGCGGCGAGTTGATGGCCCCCGCGCACAGCAGCACCTCGCGCTCGGCGTGCACGGTGTTTGTCTGGCCCTGCTGCTCCACCTCCACGCCGGTGGCGCGGGTGCCGTCCATGACCACGCGCCGGGTGAAGGCGCGGGTGCGCAGCGTGAGATTGGGGCGCTTCATGATCGGCCGCAGGTAGGCGTTGGCGGTGCTCCAGCGCCAGCCGTCCCTGGTGGTCTGGAACATGGGGCCGAAGCCTTCCTGCCGATACCCGTTCATGTCCTCGGTGTGCCCGTAGCCGGCGGCCAGGCCGGCCTCGACGAAGGCGCCGTAGAGCGGGTTCTTCATGGCACCGGTGGTCACGTGGAGCGGTCCGCCGGCGCCGTGGTAGGCGTTTTCGCCCTGATCGAAGTCCTCGGCCTTGCGGAAGTAGGGCAGGCAGTGCCGGTACTGCCAGCCATCCAGGCCGAAGTCCTTCGCCCAGTTCTCGTAGTCCAGGGCGTGACCGCGGACATAGGCCATGCCGTTGATTGAGCTGGAGCCGCCCAGTACCCGCCCGCGCGGGCAGTACATGGCGCGGTTGTCCATGTGCGGGTCCGGCTCGGCGTGGTAGTACCAGTTGTACTTGTCGTTGGCCAGCGGATAGGCGAAGGCCGAGGGCATGTGGATGAAGAGGCTGCGGTCCATGGGCCCGGCCTCCAGCAGCAGCACCGAGACGTCCGGGTCCTCGGTGAGCCGGTGGGCCAGCACGGCGCCGGCGGAACCGGCGCCGACGATGATGTAGTCGAACCGCTCTTGGTTGGCCATGGGTGCTCCGCTGTCTCGGGGCGCAACCTTGCGCGCGGGCCACGGCGGCCGGCAGGCACGGTTGCGCCGGGTTTCGGATTCAGTAGGGGGCGTCCACCGCGCCGGCGGCCACGAACACGCTCTTCAGCCGCGTGTAGTGGGTCAGCGCGTGGCGGCTGTTCTCGCGGCCGATGCCGGACTGCTTCACCCCGCCGAAGGGCATCTCGATGGGGGTGAGGTTGTAGTGGTTGATCCAGCAGGTACCGGCATCCAGGGCGGCCACCACGCGATGGGCACGGTTGAGATCGCGTGTGAACACGCCGGCAGCAAGGCCGTACTCGGTGGCATTGGCGCGACGGATGACTTCGTCCTCGTCCCGGAACGTCAGCACCGACATCACCGGGCCGAAGATCTCCTCGCGCACGATGGTCATGTCGTCACGGCAGTCGGTGAAGATGGTCGGGGCGACGAACCAGCCACCCTCGCAGCCGGACACCTGCACGCGCTCACCCCCGGTCACGAGAGTGGCCCCCTCCGCTTTGCCTTTCTCGATGTAGGCCAGCACCTGCTCGCCGTGCTCGGGTGAAATCATGGCGCCCACATCGGTGTCCGGATCGGCCGGATTGCCCACGCGCAGCGCCTGGGTGCGCGCCTTGAGGCGCTCCAGGAAGTCGTCGACGATATCCGCGTGGACGAACACCCGCGTGCCGTTGGTGCAGATCTCGCCCTGGGTGTAGAAGTTGCCCAGCAGGGCGCCGGCGACGGCGTCGTCGAGACTGGCGTCATCCCAGACGATCAGCGGCGACTTGCCGCCCAGCTCCATGGTTACGGCCTTGAGGGTATCGGCGGCATCGCGCATCACCGCCTTGCCGGTGCCCACCTCGCCGGTGAGGGACACCTTGGCCACGCCCGGGTGGCGCACCAGCGCCTGACCGGTCTCGGCGAAGCCTTGGACGACGTTGAATACGCCGTCCGGCACCCCCGCCTCGCGGAACAACTCCGCCAGACGCACGGCGGACAGCGGTGTCAGTTCCGCCGGCTTGAACACCATGGCGTTGCCCGCCGCCAGTGCCGGTGCGGATTTCCAGCAGGCGATCTGCAGCGGATAGTTCCAGGCGCCAATGCCGGCACACACGCCCAGGGGCTCCGGGCGGGTGTAGTAGAAGCCGCCGTCCACCTCCTGGTAGTCACCCGTGAGCGAGGCCGCCTGCCCGGCGAAATACTCCAGGCAGTCGGCGCCGGAGTCCACGTCCGCCTCCGGTGTCTCGGCAATCGGCTTGCCGCCGTCCAGGCACTCCAGTTCCGCCAGCTCCTCGCGGTGGGCGCGCAGCAGGTCGGCCGCACGCTGGAGCACCCGGCCGCGCGCGGTGCCACTCATGGCGGCCCATTTGTGCTGACCGGTCCGGGCCGCAGCCACCGCGCGGTCCACATCGCTCTGTCCGGCCAGTGCCACATTGGCCAGCACGGCGCCGGTGGCGGGGTTACGGGTCGGGAAGCGCTCGCCGCCGGCCGCGTCCACCGGCGCGCCGTCGATCCACAGCAGGCAGTCGCTACGTTCAGGCATCCATCGTCTCCATCATGTCCGTCGTCCGTGCGCGGAGCTGGGTTTCCAGGTAATCCCGGGCCATGCTGCGCGCCTCCGCCACGTTCAGGCCGCCGGTATTCAGCATGGCCCGCAACCAAAGGCCGTCGATCATCACTGCCAGCCCCGAGGCGATGCGGTCGGCGTCCTCGGCCGGGACCAGGTCGCGCAGGCTGAACAGGAGGTTGCTCTTCAGCCGATTCGTCACCACGCGCTGGACGCGGGCCAGCTCCGGACGGTGGTTCACCTGGCCCCAGAAAGCCAGCCATGCGCTGACGACCGCGGGGCTGGACTGGGATTCGGCGAAGTTGGCGTCGATTACCGCTTGCAGGCGCTCCCGCGGCCCCGTGGCTCCGGCCAGGTGATCGCCGAATTCCATGCCCAGGGCCCTGGCCAGGTGTCGGAACGTGGCCTGGAGCAGGCCTGCCTTGTCGCCGAAGTAGTGCGCCACCAGCCCGGGAGATGTTCCCGCCCGCTTCGCAACCCGCGACATGGTGGTGCCGTGGAGGCCCTCCTCGTGGATGATCTCCACCGTCGCTTCAATGAACTGCAGTTGCCGGATCGGTTCCATTCCCCGCTTGGGCATAACGCACTCCTTCGTTGATCTCCCGTCGGCCCTGCCTGGCCGAAGCTGCCATTACCGATCAGTGTATTTGATGTTGATTGATTATTCAATTAAAGTTGCCAGTGGGATCGGACACGCAGACCGTGTCCTCGGCGCCCTGAACTCATCCACACGCGCCCCTCGAGGCAGCGACTGTGC
>SLMR01000208.1 GCA_007133445.1 Aquisalimonas sp.
CCATCAGCAGCAGAATGGCGGCAATGGACAGGCCGAAGATCAGCCACGCCAGCGTCAGCGTGAAAGTCACAGACCACTCGATCTCGCGCGTTTCGAACAGCAGCGAGCCCAGCCCGAGGACCAGCGCCGCACCGACGAACTGGATGAACGTGCCAGTGGTCAACGGCATGCTGGTGCAGTACCGCTTCTGGTAGATCGTGCCGATGGAAATACCCAGCAATGCGGCCAGGGCGGCCACGAGCGCCATCGGACCGTAGCCCGTGAAGGTCTGGCCGGGGGTGCTGAGATCCAGTTGCTCGCCCAGTACCAGGGCGATACCCGCCAGGCCCAGCAGGATGCCGAGCCACTGTCTCCGGGTGATGGCCTCGCCCAGCCAGGATCGCGCCACGGCAGCGGTGACGAGCGGTTGTAGCCCGACAATCAGTGCGGTGACGCCGGCCGGCATGCCCTGGTCGATGGCGGAAAACACGCCACCCAGGTAGGCGGCGTGGACCAGCACGCCGGCGAACCCGATGTGCAACCATGCCTTCAGCCCGCGCGGCCAGACCTCGCGCATGGCCAGAATGATCACGTACAGAACCAGCAGCGTGCACAGGAAGCGGACGGTGAGGAACGTGAACGGTTCGGCGTAGGGCAGGCCGAAGCGGGCTCCGATGAAACCGGTGCTCCACAGGAGCACGAACAGGACCGGCATGGCCTGTATCCACAATCCGCGTGCATCTGATGAAACCACGGGGCCTCCTGGGGACGATCGAAGGCGGGAGTCTACTGGGTGTCGGTGCGGCCTGGCTACTGTGGGCGCTTCCGCCTAGCCTGGCACTCTCCGGCGTGGCGGATCGTCAGCGACGACCACCCGGTTGCGACCCGCCTCCTTGGCGGCGTAAAGGGCATGGTCAGCGCGCCGCAGAGTCTTCTGAACACTGTCCCCGGGTGCATGCACGGCAACTCCCAGAGAAGCGGTAACGCGCTGCTCCTCAGACAACTCCGGTATGCGTAGCTCTGCGATGGCGTGCCGCACCCTTTCCGCAGCGATGGCGGCGCTCTCTTGGGTGCTCTCCGGGAACATGAGCAGAAATTCCTCGCCGCCGAAACGGCCGACGAAATCGCCTTGGCGCAGGGTGCGCTGCAGGGCGTCGCTGACGGCGCGGAGCACGGCATCGCCTGTCTGGTGGCCGTACTTGTCGTTGATCTGCTTGAACCGGTCCACGTCAGCCATGCACACGCACAGGGAGTGTTGCATGGGCCCACGGCGGTCAGCTCTGGAGCTTTCCTGGGCCAAGCGCTCCATTACCGCCCGACGATTTGGCAGGCGTGTCAGGGGATCCAGCGTCGCGAGCTTCTCCAGTTCGTTCAGCGCGTTCCGGAGGTCACGGTTGCGGTCGCGCAGCTTGACGCGCAGTCCGGCAATGAAGCTGCCCAGCAGGGCGATTAGAAGCAGCACCACGCTGTAGGCGAAGACCACCGTAATCTCCACGGTGGGGTTGATGCGTTCCGGGGCCCACTGGATCAGCGCGAGAATCACCAGGACGTACATCAGTACGTGGTAGGCGCCCATCCACACCAGCCGCCGAGTGTCGAAGGCAAGGGCGGCGAACAGCATGCCCACCGTGGCCATGAGCACCACGGTTATCCGCAGCTGCGGATCGTCCAGGAAGTACATGGCATAACAGGCCGGCGGCAGGCTCAAGATGACCTGCGGCCCGGTCAGACTCGGATCCTTGAACCGCAGATTGCGCCCTGTGCGGATCAGGAACAGGTAGCTTGCGTAAAGGGCCAGGGTGGCGGCGGCGAAGTGCCACAGCCGCACCGCATCCAGATACCCGATGAGCGTGGCGCTGGCGAGAATGAGGAACAGGCACACCTGCGTGGCAAAGCCCCAGCCGAGGCGTTGTTGTCGCAGTTTCTGTGCCTCGTAGAGATGGTTTTCGGCGTTACCCATTCCTCGTTTCGCCTTCGTACGTTTCCCTCAGTTCCCGTTTGAGTACCTTGCCGATGGCGGAAAGCGGCAGGGCATCGCGCAGGCGCACATCCGCCAGGCGCTGGGTTTTGCCGAGGCGCTCATTGGCCCAGTCTCTGATGGCGTTGGGGTCCGGCGTGGTGCCTGCACTCGGGACCACGAAAGCCACTGGCGTCTCCCCCCATTGCCGGGACGTTACGCCGACCACGGAGCAGTCGGCCACCTGCGGGTGCTGGCGCAGCACCGCCTCGATGTCCGCGGGGTAGATGTTGAAGCCGCCGGAGATGATCATGTCCTTCTTACGGTCGATGATCATGAGGAAGCCGTCATCGTCGAAACGGCCGATGTCGCCCGTGCGGATGAAGCGCCGGCCATCGGGCGCGTACCATTCCGCTTCGGCGGTCTTCTCCGGTTGGTTGTGGTAACCCAGCATCAGTCCTGGAGAGTGTCCGACGACCTCGCCGGCCTCGCCAGGCCAGACTTCCTTGCCGTCGTCGTCGATCAGACGGATGTCATGCCCGTCCACGGGCTGGCCGACGGTGTGCAGCTTGTCCGGGTGGCGGTGAGCAAGGAGGCTGCAGACCCCACCACCCTCGGTCATGCCGTAATTGTCGATCAGCCGCCCGGGCCAGCGTTGCAGCACCTGTGCCTTGAGTTCCGCCCGGAACGGGGCGCTCGTACACAGCTTGCACTGGAAGGCGGAGAGGTCGTAGTCGTCGAACTGCGGCAGGTCCATGATACGCTGGTACTGAACCGGCACCAGAATGGTGTGGGTAACGCGGTGGCGCTCGGCGAGCCGCAGGTAGTCGGCGGCGTCGAACTTCGCCATCAGCACCAGGCATCCGCCCAGGGCCACCGTCTGGAAGAACGGAACCAGGGTGGTGTTGGAGTACAGCGGGGTGGAGAGCAGCGTCACGCTCTCCGGGCCGATGCCGTACTCCGGGGACAGCCCGCGGCGGACGTGTCCCCAGCGCAGGCGATGCGGCTGGACGATGCCTTTCGGGGTGCCGGTGGTTCCCGAGGAGTAGATGATGTTGAAGGGCCAGTCCGGCTCGATGGTCACCGGAGCCGGCGTGGCCCCCGGCGTCGCCAACCAGTCCCTGTACGGTGTCCCGGCGTCACTGTCGTCCAGGGTGATCCAGCTGGTCGCAAACCGATCGCCGGCGGGTGCCAGTGCATCGGCGTTAACGCTGTCCAGGAAAAGATGCCGGGCACCGGCGTCCGCAACCATGTCGGCGATGCTCGCCGGTGTTGCCGATGGCGCCACTGGTGCAGGCACCACGCCGGCGCGCAGGGCACCAAGGAAGACGACCGCATAGTTGACCGAGGTGCCGGCGCAGATGCTGATGGTATCGCCCGGGTTGAGCCCGTCGCGTTGCAGGGCCGCGGCAACCTGATCCATGGCCGCGTCCAGGGATGCGTAATCCATCACGCCCTCATCCTGGATCAGTGCCCGTGCGTGCGGCCGCTCCGTGGCGTGAATCCGCACCAGTTCCGGTACGCTCATGAAGGGTTGCTGGGACAGAGTTGCCGCGTCCATCAAATGCCTCGTGGTTTCTGAATGAATGCCTATGCCGAACACTTTGCGGCGCAATATGGCGTGTCTACCCTTGCTGGCTGCCGGTCGCGCTTTCGGTGTTGTCGTCTGTGAGCAGAAGCATTACCTGGTTGCGACCGACGTTCTTGGCCTTGTAGAGCGCCTCATCGGCGCGGGCGATCATATCCTGGAAACAGTTGTCCGACGGCGCCACCTCGGTGACACCGATGGTCACGGTGACGGGCACCGTGACGGCACCCACTTGCCGAGGCGTGGCCTGCGTATGTGTACGTAGCCGTTCCATGACCTCCACGGCGTCCGCTGCCCGCGTGTCGGGCATCAGCATCACGAATTCCTCACCGCCCAGCCGGCCGAGTATGTCCGGCTCCCGGATGCGTTGGGACCACTCGTTGGCAAGGGAGCGCAGGACCTCATCCCCGGCGCCGTGGCCGTACGTGTCGTTGAAGTGCTTGAAGCGGTCCAGATCAAGGATGGCCATCGCCAGGGGGGCATCCTGGCGTCGGGCGCGCTTGAACTCCTGGTCGAACAGCAACTCGTAACCGCGGCGGTTGAGCAGACCGGTGAGGGGGTCTGTCGCGGCCTGTTGCTGCAGCTCGGCTTCCAGTGCCTGGCGTCGTTGCACCTCCCGCTCAAGCTCCGTATTGCGCAGCTGGGCCTCGGTGAGCAACGCGAACTGGCTGCGACGCAGGGCCTGCAGGCGGTTTGCGACGACCAGGCCGGTGATCAGTGGCAGAAGATAGACAACCAGCAGCGACGTCAACGTTAGCAGGCCTGCTCCCGTTTGCAGCCATACCAGGTAGGTGGTCCCGGCGATCAGGTAGCCCGCCACCACGCTGTTCCAGGTGACGAGGTTGGGAATCATCAGGTAGAGCCCCACGAGCATGACCATGGTGACTGCGATGTTATAGGGCAGAACGTCGGGTCGAAGGATGAACACTAGAAAGAACGCCGTCGCCGCCAGTAGTTCCACCAGGGTGATGGCCGGGAAGTTGAGCGCCAGCCGCGGCCAGCGCACGCAGGCCAGGGCAAAGCCGAGTATCATGGCCGCACTGGCCCCCCGGGTGGCCAGCAGAACGGCGGATTCCCGGCCGGGCCCCAGTGCCACGTAGTCCGGCAATGCGAAGATAATCAGCAGCATGGCCCAGATCGGGAAGGCGATCAGCAAGTGACGACGGGTCGCCTCGCCGATGTGGTCCAGGAAGGCCTGTTCTGCCGTGGGATCCCTGAAGCGGGCGGTGAGCGGGTGGATGTATGCTGATGCAGTGTGCAGTGGCCGCGTCGTCGGCGTCCCCGTTTCCATTGCCGTCCCCGGGCCCGGCATGCCCGGGCGGATATCGCGTTATGCTTTGCTGACGGCAACGGTAACATCGTTTCGGTGGCCCACGCCCCGTCGTGGTGCAAGGTTTGTGATGAAGTGCGCGAAATTCTGGAAGGAGTGTTCTTCCATTGTCGACAAGCCGCACGTTGGCGCTACGCACTGGCTTTGTGTTGAAAGGTGAGTAATGGCGACACTTTATCTCGTACGTCATGGCGAAGCCGCCGCGGCGTGGAACCAGTCACGCGACCCGGGGCTGAGTGAGGCGGGGCGGGAACAGGCCGAGCGCCTGGCGGCACAGCTGCGGCCAGGGTCCGGGGCGCCCCCGGGGGTGGTGACGAGTCCCCTGCAGCGTGCCCGTGAGACTGCCGCACCGCTGGCCGCCCGCTGGGGCGTGGCGCCCGTGATCGAGCCCGCCGTCGCGGAGGTCCCCTCGCCAGGCTTGAGTCTGGAAGAGCGCGGCGCCTGGTTGCGCAGATTGCTCGATGCCCGCTGGACAGATGCGGACCCGAGCGTGCGTCAGTGGCAGCAGGATGCCGTGGCAGCGCTGCGCGGATATCGACAGGACACCGTCATAGTCACCCACGCCGTCCTGATCAATGCGGTGGTGGCTGCCGTGTCGGGCGATGAGAACGTACTGGTATTCCGGCCCGACTACTGTTCCGTGACGGTGTTGCGCCACGAGCGGGGAGCGCTGCGGGTCATGAGCGTGGGCGGGGATGCGGAGACGCGCCTGCTGTAGGGAGCGTGCTCGCCGGCCCTGTTTACGCGGCCGGCGAGCGACGCGGTGCTATTGCACGTAATCGCACTCGCTCTCGTCCAGCGGCGCGAAGCTGTCTTCCGGGGGAATGGTGGCTTGAATCTCGAAGTAGTCACCGGGGGCTTCCGAGGCGCTCGGGCTTTTCACCCGGGCCAGGTACATGTCGATCATCAGGCGTCCATCCTCGCGCAGCTCAGCCCCACGCCCGTAGACGTCGTCCACCGGCATGGCACGCATCTGTTCCATGACCGCCTCGCCGTCGTCGGTCCCGGCCTCCTCAGCGGCACGCAGGTAGTGGGTCACCGCGGAGTAGACGCTGGCGCTGAACTGGCTGCCGAAGAATCCGGATCGGGTCTGGAAGCGATCAGCCCATTCACGGGTTTCATCGTCCAGATTCCAGTACCAGCCAGCGGTCAGACGCAGTCCTTCGGCCACGTAAAGCCCGAGCTCCTGCGGGAGTACTTCCGTGGTCATCAGGGCAGCCATGATCTGCCCGTCCTCAGGAATGCCGAGCTCATAGGCAGTGCGTACCGCCCGACCGGTATCTTCGCCGGCATTGGCCAGGGCAATCACATCGGCACCGGAGGCGGACGCTTCCAGGATGTGACTGACGAAATCATCCCCCTGGAACGGGTGCTTTACAGAGCCCACCACGCTGCCGCCTTCGCGTTCGATCACGGCCCGGGAGTCGGCTTCCAGGTCGTGGCCGAACGCGTAGTCGGCAGTAAGGAACTGCCACGTGTCGTAACCTTCCTCCAGCAGCGCCGCCGTCACCCCTGCCGCGAGCCCATGCGTGTCAAACATCCAGTGCGCGCCGAGCGGGCTGCAGTGCTCGCCGGTGAGGCTGGAAGCCAGCGAGCTGGTGTGCAGGGTGACAATGCCGTTTTCCCGGGCGTAGTGCTGGACCGGGATGGCGGTGTGTGTGCCGACCATGTCCAGGAACATGTCCACGTTGTGCTCTTCATGGAGCTCGCGAGCGTGTTCCATGGCCAGGTTTTCGTCCAGCTCATGGTCGCGGATGAACACGCGGATGTTGTTTCCGAGTACTTCGCCGCCGAAATCGCGCATCGCCATGTCCAGGGCGATTTCCGCGCCTTCCCCCACTTCCCGGTATGACTGGCTCATGTCCGAGATCAGGCCGATGCGCACTTCGTTGTCCGAAAAGTCCGCCTGGGCGCCGGAGCCGCCAATCAGCACGCAGGCCCCGAACAAACCGATGGTAAAGCGCTTCATGCCGCTCCTCCTGTCACTCCGTGGTTGCGTCGTGCCATCACGGCTGCCGGACGCCGGTTCCTCTGAGGAATGGCCACGGACGGTTGGTGTTGCGATGGTGGATGTCAGATGGATTATTTCTGTGTCTTTATCGCCGAAGAGTATCACAGGAATCTGTCTTTCGCGGGAGACACATTGAGCATTAGCCCGTCCGGTGCAGCGCCGGCCGAGGCGTGAATGGGCAGCCACGCCAGGGGCTGAGCCTTGAGTCAGCGATCCCGGCGTCGTGCCATGGGCACTCCCGCGTGAGTCCTGTGTTGTTGCCTGGCGGGATTGTGGCGCAGTAGCGGGAAGGAGTTTGCGAACCAGTTGGCCGTTATGGAGATTACGCGCTGGTCAGGGGAGCCCCGGTACGCGGGGATGCTGGCGATGCGTGCTACACTGCGCGCCCGCTCCTTCGGAAGCATTGCGTCATGGCCTGCCTGTTCGTCGAACAACTCACCGTGATCGACTCCTCCCGGCTCGATGCCGTCGATGGTCTGGTGGGGGAGAGCTGGATCGTGGATGTGGAACTCACCGGTGCCCTGGACGACCAGGGCATGATCCTCGATTTCGGTGACGTGAAACGGGACCTCAAGGCGGCCATCGATGGCAGCGTTGACCACCGCCTGCTGGTCCCCGCTGCGCAAACGGAGATCCGGCGGACCGGTGATCGTGTCCAGGTGGAGTTCCGCAGCCAGCGGGGGCCGGTGTCCATGGCCGGTCCGGCGCATACCGTTGTCGCAATCGCCGGTGACGCCGTGGATGCCGCTGCCGTCAGGGACTTCCTCCATCAGGAAATCCGTGCGGTCCTGCCTGCCAACGTGCAGGAGTTCGGGCTGCGCCTGCGCCGGGAACGCATCGATGGTGCCTGGTATGCCTACAGCCACGGGTTGCAGTCACA
>SLMR01000213.1 GCA_007133445.1 Aquisalimonas sp.
ACCGGTCTCCGGGCTCGGCTCGAAGATCGGCTTCGACGCCACCAACAAGTGGAAGGGAGAGACCGACCGCGAATGGGGCCGGCCCATCACCATGGACCCGGAAATCAGGCGCCGGGTGGATGAGCGGTGGGACGAGCTGGGTATCGACACCTGACGGCGCTACTGCCGCCGGCCGCGCTCCACGCGGATGACGCGTCCGCTCTGCAGGGTGACAATCCGGGTGAACCGGCCACGGCCGAATTCGTAGAGCCACTCCTCACGAACCGGTACCGTGTAATGCAACAGAGCCGGCTGGATGACCTGGCTTGCCGCCGGCGGACCGCATTCCCCGAGGAGTTCCATGCGCGTCATGCCGCGACGGATCAGCCCGGCACGGCAGGCGGACCCGGGGAAGGTCCGGTAGCCGTAACCACCGGTGCGAACGGCGCTCACGCGACCTTCGCGGAAGTCCACCATACGCACGAGGCGCTGCGGCCCGTGGTTGTAGTACCACCGCTCCACCGTGGCCACAGTGACACCGTCGGCACGCAGGTGGTAGGCCACCGGCTCCTTGAGATCCGGCTCACCGCAGAGCTCGCGCACGTCCCAGGTCCGGTCCCCGCGCTGCACCAGGTCGCTGCCACAGCGCAGCGTATCCGCCTGCGCCACGGCAGTGACGGAGGCGAGTAACAGCCCGGCCAACAGCAATGGCCAACGGATCACGGCAACGCCCCGTGGGATGGAAGAGTGTTGCTGTTAGACTCATCAGGAACACGATTGGTTTCCTGATTGTCGTTTCCTGAACATTCGGTAACGGTGCGCCCGGTCCGGCAAATGACTGGATGCACCTCTCACGGGAACGCCGCGCAGGCCAGAGAGACTGCGTGGCCGGGTTGTCTGCGGATTGCCGACATGAGCTACCAGGTCACCATCGAGCCAAGCGGTCACCGCTTCAGCGTCGCCGACGACGAGTCCGTACTGGACGCGGCGCTGCGGCACGGGTTGATCATTCCGTACAGCTGCCGCAACGGCACCTGCCTGACCTGCATGGGCAAGGTGGTGGAGGGGCAAGTCACCTACCCCGGGGGCGAACCGCCGGACTGCCTGGACGAGACGGCCGTGGCGGTGGGTCAGGCGCTGTTCTGCCAGGCACGCCCGGCGAGTGACCTGGTCATCGAGGTGCGTGAGATCAGGGATGCCGGCGACCTCGCCCCGCGACGCGCACGCTGCCGGGTTGCGGCCCTGGAGCGCCTCTCCCGCGACGTAATGCGGCTGCGCCTGAAACTGCCGGACAGCGAGCGGCTGGCGTTCCTGCCAGGGCAGTACGTGGACATCCTGCTGCGGGACGGTCGCCGTCGCAGTTTTTCCCTTGCCAATGCCCCGCATGACGACGAACTGCTGGATCTGCACGTCCGCCACATCGAGGGCGGCGAATTCAGCGAGCATGTCTTTTTCAACATGCAGGAGAAGGCGCTGTTGCGGCTCGAGGGGCCCTTTGGCGAATTCTACCTGCATGAGCACGAGCAGCGGCCCATACTCATGATGGGGGGCAGCACGGGGATTGCACCGTTGAAGAGTATGCTGGACCATTTAGTCCATATTAGGAACGCGCGTCCCGTGCACCTCTATTGGGGGGTACGGGAACGGCAGGACCTGTACCTGGACGAGGAGTTGCGCGCGCTGGCGGATGCCCACGGCTGGCTCGACTACACGCCCTGTCTGTCCGAGCCTCGCGCCGAGGACGACTGGCCGGGGCGAATCGGGCTCGTGCACAACATGCTGCTGCACGATTACCCGGACCTGTCGGGCCACGCGATCTACATGAGCGGGCCGCCGGCGATGATTGCAGCTGCGCGGCGGGACTTCGAGCGTCACGCGGTCGACCCGGCGCATCTCCACGAGGACGCCTTTGAGTTTGCCGCCGACTCGAGGCCGGACCTGGAGGCCGGCGGGCACGACGACACCACAGGCAATCAGGAATCTGATGCGACACGGGCGGACAAGGACTGACGACGCGATCCCGTAACGCGGCCATTGGACATGCACTCCATGGGACGGACGAACGCATCCTCGACAACCCGTAACGGCGTCGGCGACAGCCGTCAGGGGTGGCTCGCCTCTCCGGGAGGCGTGATGGTGGTACTCGGCCTGCTGCTGACGCTCGTGATCACGGCGGCGGCGACCTACGTCACCTACCAGAAACAGCAGGCCGAGTTCCGCGATAGCGCCGATCGGTCCCTCGACGCCCTGGGGGAGGCCGTGGAACGCGACCTGGAGCGGGCCCGCCACCTGGCCCTGCTGATCCGCGCCGGTGCAAGCATTGACGGCGACGACCCGCCGGACACGCTCCAGCCTGCAGGTGACAGCGGCCTCGAGTTTCTCGCCTGGCTGGAACCGGCCGGCGGCGGCACCAGATTGCAGGTCACGCCGCTTCTTTCGGCCACGGCGCCGCAGGCCGTGGCGAGCAGGGTGCTGGAGGCCGACGCCGACACTGATTCCCCACCCCGGCAGGCCCTGGACAAGGCACTGGCCAGCGGTGAACTGACCGCGACCGACAATGCGGTGCTGTTCCAGGGCGAGGGTGATGCCGCCTCCGGTTTCATGGCCTTCCTGCCGGTGCCGCACGACGACGGCATCAAGGGCGTGGTGGCGCTTGGCCTGCGCATGGACCGCCTGACCACCTCGGCGCGAGACGGCCGCGACCTGCACATGCACATCTTCAGCGGCGACAATCAGCGCCTGCTCATGCATGGCCCAGGGGAGAACGCGGACGTGGCCGAGCATACCGCGGCCTCGACCCTGGAGAACCGACTCCATGCCCGCCGCGAACTCGATGTCGCCTCACAACGCTGGACTGTCTACGTAACACCGACGGACTCCGTGACCTGGTCCAGCGCGCTGGCGATCTGGCCGCTGGCTGGCGGTTTGCTGCTCACGGGCCTCGCCGGCTTGCTGGCGGGTCGTCAGCGGGGGCACGCCCTCGCAGTGGAGAAAGACCTCACCCACACCCACCAGCGCCTGTCGCTGCTCCAGCGCGATTACGCAGCCACCCGGGCAACGCTGGACCGCGAGGCCCTTGCGCGCGCCAGCGCCGAGCACTGCCAGGACCTGTTCGAACACTGTACGTCCGCTGTGGTGCTACGACTGTCCGCCACCGATACCATCCTGGGCGCCTCACCCGCGACCGACACCATTCTGGGCCACGCCCCGGAAGCGCTGACGGGGCGGCAATGGCACGAGTTTCTCGCCGAGGACGGACCACCGCCAGGGGCGATCCAGCCGAACACCAGACAGACGTTCCTGCTCCGCGATGCCACGGGCAGCACACGGGAGTTCACTGGCGTGCTTGCCGACCTGCCACCAGGCATGAGCAATGCCGAGGCACGGCTGCTGGTGCTGCAACCGTCGGCGACTGCTGCCGCACCTGCCGACGCGCGCCCGGACGAACCCTTCCGCGAGGCCTTCGATGCAGCCTCCACCGGCATGGCGCTGTTTCACCCCCGCACCGGGCAGTGCCTGTACGTAAACCAGGCGCTGTGCGACAGCCTGGGCTACGCTCAGGACGAACTCCTGAACATGACCTATCATCAGATCACCCACCCGGCCGACCAGTACGCGACCCGTGAGCAGATGGACGCCATCCGCAACGCCTCGGGCAGCAGTTTCCGTGTCGAAAAACGGTACCTGCACAAGACCGGCCGCGTGCTCTGGGTGGAAGTCACCGGGAGCATTCTGCGCGACAGCAAGGGACAGGAACGCTACGTGGCCAGCCAGATCCGGGACATCACCGAGCACAAGCAGACCGAGCAGGCGCTGCAGCAGATCAATCACCGCCATGACCTGATCCTCAACGCCGTGGCCGAGGCGATCTTCGGCCTGGACACCCATGGCCGCGTCGTCTTCGCCAACGATGCCGCCTGTCACATGCTCAGCCGCGAGCCGGCCACCATCGAAGGACAGCGCCTGGGCACGTTGCTTCGCCGCGCCGACGATCCCGGCCCCGAGGACTGGCCCATCCGGGACTGCCTGGAGGAGCAGCAGCTCAAGCAGGAGGACGGGGTCATCTTCCGGCGCGGGGACGGCACCGCATTCCCCGCGGACTACACGATCTCGCCCATGATTGACGACGGTCGTGTCACCGGGGCGGTTGTGGTCATGGCTGATGCCTCGGAGCGCCAGGAGGGCGAAGCCCGATTCCGCAGCGCGTTCGAGGATGTGGCGGTGGGCATGGCGCTGATTGACCTGGACGGCCGCTTCCTGCGCGCCAATCAGGCCCTGTGCACCTTGGTCGGCCACGATCGCGATGAACTCCTGGCCATGCATTCCACCGATCTGCTGCACCCCGACGACCACGAGCCCAACTACCGGGTCAACCGTCTGTTGCTGGAGGGCCATCGGCCAACCGGCCCACTTGAGCACCGCCTGTGTCATCGGGATGGCGGTGTGGTCTGGGCGCTCACCAGCACCTCGCTGGTCCGGGATCCGGGGGGCGAGCCGCGCTATCTGCTCAAGGAGGCCCAGGACATCACGCCGCGCAAGGTGGCCGAGGGCGCCCTGCGCATCAGTGAGGCCCGGTTCCGCGGCACATTCGATCAGGCGGCCATTGGCATGGCACTGCTGGCAGGGGACCAGGCCCGCGTGCAACGCATCAATCAGGCCCTGCAGGCGTTCCTCCAGTGCGACGAGGTGACACTCACCGAGCGCCCGTTCCCGGAGCTGGTGCACCCCGACGACCGCACCCGCGTCGGCGAGGCCCTCGCCCGCCCGACCGACGCCGGTGCACAGGTGCTGGAGATCCGGATCGAGGCGTGCCGGCAGGAGCACGCCCTGGTCCGGGTGCACCTGGCCCGGATTGACGACGACGGCTCCGCCGGTCAGCCCCTGCACCTCCTGCAGCTGGACCCCGCCGAGCCCGCCCGGCACTGACCCGGCCTCGCTACAGCGGCTATACTGCGCCCTTCGGAAATGCGGGAGACGGCATGGCGAGGGCGACGCACAACGGCATCACGCTGTACTACGAGGTGCACGGGGAAGGCACCCCGGTTGTCCTGATCATGGGGCTTGGTGGCAGCGGCCGGGCCTGGGGGCTGCAACTCCCCGACTTCGCCCGGCGCCACAGGGTGATTCTCCCCGATAATCGCGGCGTCGGCCGCTCCGACATGCCGGCAGGCCCCTACACCATGGCCGGCTTTGCCGCCGATCTGGAGGCGGTGCTGGATGCGGCCGGCGTCACCGCCGCACATCTGGTGGGCGTGTCCATGGGCGGGCTGGTGGCGCAGGAGTTCTACCACCTGCACCCCGACCGCGTCTGCAGCCTGACCCTGGTCGCCACCGGCGTCGGCCCTGCGGACCCTGCCTACGTGCCGCCGGATCAGGAGGTCTGGGAGGTTCTGACCATGGACCGGGCCAGCAGCGACCCGCGCACGGTCACAGAGCGCATGAACGCGCTCTTCTACCACCCGGCGTATCGTGCGCGCATCCCGGACCTGACCGACCGCATCCTGCAGTTCCAGGAGCGCGAGCCGCAGCCGCCCCACGCATTCCATGCGCAGCTGGACTCCGCAAGCACCCATACCCTGAACAGCCCGCGCCTGCACCGGGTGAATGTGCCCTGCCTGGTGATTCACGGCGCCGATGACCGCGTCTGGCCCCCGGAAAATGCACGCTACCTGGCACAGCACCTGCCCGAGGCACGCCTGGAGCTGATCCCGGAAGCCGGTCACATGCTGCCGCTGGAGCAGCCGCGCGAATTCAACCGGCGCGTGCTCGGGTTCCTGGCGGACGTGGACGCGCGGCAAGCGGCATGACCATCAGCGTGAGCGACACTGCATTCCTCGAGCGGGCGCTCACCGGCGTCTCCCGGACCTTTGCCCTGACCATCCCGCAGCTGCCGGAGACGCTTCGTCCGGCCATCGGTAACGCCTACCTGCTCTGCCGTCTGGCGGACACCATTGAGGATGCAGCGGCCCTGACCCCGGCCGACAAGCGCGCCCGTTTCGACCTCCTCGTGGCCGGCCTGGACAACCCGGACGCCGCCGGGGAACTCGGCGCCACGCTCTCGGGCGAACTCCCCAGCGCCACCGCCGCCGAGCAGGAGCTGGTCACCGACACCCGGCGCGTGTTCAGGATCTTTCACGGCCTGCCACCGGAGCAGCAGCGGCCGGTGCGCCGCTGTGTCGCCATCATGGCCGAGGGCATGGGCCACTTCGAGAACCGCAAGGCGGCGGACGGCCTGGCAACGACGACAGAGTTCCACGCCTACTGCTACCGCGTGGCCGGCGTGGTCGGCGAGATGCTCACCGAGCTGTTCGCCCTGGACGTCCCGGCCATCGCCCGGGACACCACCGCCATGCGCGCCCGCGCGGTGGCCTTCGGGCAGGGGCTGCAGATGACCAACATCCTCAAGGACGTGTGGGATGACCGCGCCCGCGGGGTCTGCTGGCTGCCCCGGGACGTGTTCGCCCGCCACGGTATCACCCTCACCGCCGGCGAGCCCTGGCACCAGTCAGAGGCGTTCCGGAACGGGATTCTCGAGCTGGTGGCGGCCGCCCACGGCCACCTTCGCCACGCCATGGCCTACACTCTGGCGGTGCCGCGGGATCAGCCCGGCATTCGCCGGTTCTGTGCCTGGGCCGTCTGTATGGCACTCTATACGTTGCGCAACATCCACCGGCAGCCCGGTTTCAGCAGTGCCGAGCAGGTCAAGATTCCCCGCTGGCGCGTGCATACCGTGGTGACGGGGTGCGGACTCGCGGTCCACAACGATGGCCTGCTGCGCGCCACGTTTGCGTGGGCCGCCCGCGGCCTGCCGGCACCGGCCGCCTGCGACCCCAGCCTGCTGACGACCGAGGAGGAGACACCGTGGACCCGCACTCCCTGAGTGTCAGCGCACGCCGATACCTGCGGCTGGGCCTGCTGGTGTTGCTGCTGCCGGCGATGAGCGCCTGCGCCAGCCCGCCGCCTCCCGAACCCGACGCCTGGGACCCCATCGAGCCAGCCAACCGCAAGGTCTACGTGTTCAACGAGCAGCTGGACCGGTTCGTGGCCAAGCCGCTGGCCGATGCCTACGTGTTTGTCACCCCACGTTTCGCGCGGCGCGGCGTCACCAACTTCTTCGACAACATGGGCGAGCCCGGCAATGCCCTCAACAACACACTGCAGGGCAAGCCGGGCGACGGTGCCCGGGACACCGGGCGCTTCCTGATCAACACCACCCTGGGGCTGGGCGGGCTGTTCGACGTCGCCACGCCGCTGGGGCTCGAGTCCACCAGCAACGAGGATTTCGGCCAGACCCTGGCCGTGTGGGGCGCCCCCGAGGGCATGTATCTTGTCCTGCCCGCCTACGGCCCCAACAACACCCGCGACATCCACGACATCCCGGTGTCCCTGGCCACCAACCCCGTCACCTACGTGGGCTGGGTGGTGGCGGTGCCGCTGTACGCCCTCAACCTGGTGGACACCCGCGCGCGGCTGGACCAGGCGGCGCGCTTCCGCAGCGAGGCGGCGCTGGACGAATACGACTTCACCCGCTCCGCCTATCGGCAATACCGGAACAACCTGATCTGGGACGGTGACCCGCCGGAACCGGATTTCTTCGACGACCTGGACGACGATTTCGACTGGTAGGGTGCGTCTTGATGCGCCTTCCCGGGATCGGCCAGCCAGGGTGGCTCGATCCGGGGCCGTTATG
>SLMR01000189.1 GCA_007133445.1 Aquisalimonas sp.
CACGTCCGACAGGCGGTGCGTCAGGCGCAGCCACTCCTCGCGGTAGTCGTACTTGTTGCTGAAGAAGTGCTTGGAGAGGAAGACGCGTAACCGTGCGCGTACGTCGCCTGATGCCGCCACCACAACGAGCGCGATAGCCGCCGAAGCCGTGAGCAGGATCTGGGCGAATTCCCCCCAGGTGCCGCCGAAATCCCGGATGTAGTAACCGCCGAGGGCGATCACCACCATGTACACCCCGGCGCCGACGACGGCTGCGGTATGGAATGCCACATGCCGGGAGACGAACACAGGTGTGGCCCAGGAGCGGTTGCGCGTGGCCGCGACCGCAATCAGCGGGACGGCGAGCGCCTGCACTGCGCCACGCGCATGCCAGGTGGCGGTATCGAGCTGTTGGAATAGAAGGGAATGGGAGAATAGGTAGAGATCGTAAGCGAACAGGATACCCACGCCCAAGCACAGGAACTTCATGGCCCAGCGGCGATCCTCGGGCAGGTTGCGGTAGAGCTGCTCCAGTAGCACCAGCCCGAGCAGCCCGAAGGCCAGCCCGGCGAAGATGAACACACCGTGTAGCCCTGCGGCCAAGGACAGGCCCACTGACCCCGTGGCAAAGCGCCCCAGAAATAGCAGCACCAGCGCCAGCAGTGGCCCTGCCATGGCCACCGCCTGCAGCACCAGGATGACAGGGTTGCCCCGTCGCAACGGGGCTAACAGCCAAGCCAGAAACAGCAGCCATAGCCCGGTGCGTAGCAGTTCGGCGCCTTCCGCCCAGAGCGCGGGCAGGTTCCCTGGGGTGTACGCCCCCCAGGCCAGCACGCTGCCCCACAAGGCCGTCACGGCACAGGCCACCGCCAGCAGCGCCCCATGGACGCCACCTCTCCAACTCGTGGCCATCAGCACGGCGAGAAACAGAAACGCCGCCGCGCAAACGCCGTAACTGACGACGCCGACCATACTCATCGCGCACCCTGAATAACGTCTCTGGCGAGTCCGACCGCCATGTCCGCCTCGACCATGCCTTTACCGATCATTCTACACCACAGGTCGTGCGCGCGAGGGGTGGTCTGTCAGCGTTTGCATTGGGGGTCCACGTTTCCAATGCCCCGTTCTGCGCGGCGGCGCAAGCCGCGACGATTACCTGTTCCGCCCGGCCACCTGTCGGCCACCTTTACAGGTGTTTGAGAATAATGTTCAAAGTCTCCATAAGGTTCTGACTTTTCGGAAATAAATTAGGTGGCATTATTTGTGCTAAGAGTCTGGGCGCACGCAATTCGAATGAAAATGAAGAGGTAGGGAAATGAAGAAGAACTCAGCACTCACATTGGCGGCCGGTGTCGTGGTGGCGACAGGTCTTGCCGTCTCATCTGCGAACGCAAGCCTCATGTACAGCGTCAGCGGGCCGGACGATGGCGATGCCATCGCTGGGCAGCAGGAGTTTTTCGATAGCACCGTCAATCACGTCACTGAGGGTTTTGAAGGCTTCACAGGAAGTCAGCAGAGTGGTTCCTTCAGCACGAACGTAGGGACCTTCTCGGCGTCCGGGGGCGCCAGCGGCCAGTCGTGTGACTATGAGGACACCTTCAGTTGTGGTCGCGGTCTCGGCATTGTCGACATGAACGACACCGAGTTGGTCGAGAGCGATGGCAAGGGTGCAGAAACGTACTGGGGCCGCTCTCCTAAGCCCGACGGCGAAGGTAATAACGTCTACCTGGACAGCCTGGACCACGAGGGGATGGTGTTCGCTCTGAACGAAGGCTTCAACGCTGTTGGCTTTTTCCTGACGGACCCGAATGATGCAGGTGGCAGGCTGGACATCAACGTATCTGGCGGGGATGCCTTCAGCGAAGATATTGATGACATTATTGGAGGAGGTCAGTCGGATAACACCGTATGGTATCTCAGCTTCTTCTCCACGTCGGGTGACATTGAGTCTCTGACGTTTTCCGGTACCCAGGGTGACGGTATCGGCATTGACAACGTAACCACCGCCCGGGTGCCTGAGCCGGGTGTAATGGCTCTGCTGGGTGTTGGTCTGGTGGGTCTTGCTGCGGCAACCCGTCGCCGCCAGCGCCTTAACTAGAAACGATTCGCCCGAGACCATGTAAGCCCGCCCTGAGCGGGCTTACTTTTTTCTGGAGCTTTTTTGGCGGGTCGCTGGGCTGAGACGAGGGCCCCGTCGCTGCAAAACACCGCCAGTTCCCTGTAAGCTCTCTGGCTACGGCGCACCCAACCATTCGGCTCTCCCATGACGAACGCCATCACCAATGCCCTGACCCTCGACGTGGAAGACTACTTTCAGGTCAGTGCTCTTTCCGGAGTAATTGACCCTGCCGAGTGGGAGCAGTGGCCACGGCGGGTGGAGCGCAACACCGACATATTCCTGGACTTGTTCGCCCGGCATGGTGTGACCGGCACATTCTTCATTCTGGGCTGGATAGCCGAACGGCACCCTGGGCTGGTGCAGCGCATCCAGGCAGCGGGCCACGAAATCGCCTCCCACGGATACAGCCATCAGCTCGTCTACAACCAGACGCCGGAAGTGTTCCGCGAGGAGACCTATCGCTCCAAGGTCCTGCTGGAAGACATCACCGGTGAGCCGGTCACAGGCTACCGTGCTGCCAGCTACTCCATTACTCCCAAGTCCCGTTGGGCGCTGGATATCCTCGGCGAGCTGGGCTTCACCTGGGACTCGAGCCTGTTTCCCATCCGGCATGACACCTACGGGATGCCGGGTATCCCGAACCATCCGTATCGATTTACCACGGAGGGCGGGTACGAGCTGTTGGAGTTCCCGCTCTCCACCGTGCGCCTGGCGGGGCTGCGCGTTCCCGTGGCGGGGGGCGGGTACTTCCGGTTTTTCCCCTACTGGTTCAGCCGTTGGGGGCTGGGCAGCGTCAATCGCCGGAACCAGCCGTTCATCTTCTACCTGCACCCGTGGGAAGTGGACCCGGAGCAGCCGCGCGTGCAAGGCCTGAGCTGGACATCCCGCTTCCGGCACTACAACAACCTGCACAAGTGCCACGCACGGCTGGACGCTCTGCTGGGCACTTTCCAGTTCGGTACTGTTTCCCGGGTTCTGGCGGAACACGGGCTCGATCCTGCCTAAGGCGTGTAACCCTTCGGCATTGCCGCCCTGCAGCCGCAGTTGAGGTCCTGCCAGATGTAACGCAACCTATCGCCCAGTCGGGGCAGTGGTGAGCCGGCGCCTATCGGCTGTCGTCCATGAGAGACAGCAGTAAATCGCTGCTGAAACAGTGGCTTAAGGTTTAAAGTGAGCATACGTTTGTTCACCGGGTCGCAACACGACGACAGGTTTCTGCATTCGCGTGTCTTCTTCAGCAGGATTGCTGAGGCGCAATCGCCGTGCTGGAGCCGGTTCTGGAGGAATGGCCTGGTTCTTGCTAAGGGTCTATCTTGGGTTTCGCATTGTGAAACTGATGCTGCGTTCGACCTGGGCCGCATCTCCAGTCACGCTCCAATGATCTGCATTTGCGAGGGCACCGCAGATGAACGAACTGTCGTCCGTGTACGACCACGCCTTGCTTGCTCAGCTCGCTGACAACCCCGCTTCTCAGAAGCTGGCCTTCCAATTGAGACACCAGGTGTACTGTAAGGAGCGGGGGTTCGAACCCGACGACCGCTTCCCTCAGGGGCTGGAAAGAGATGAACACGACGAGCGTGCTCTCCACGTCCTCGTACGCAATCGGCGCTGCGGCGCACCTCTGGGGGTTTCCCGCGTCGTGCTGGATGACCCCGACGTGCGGGTGCGACTGCCGGTGGAAACCCATGGCTGTGCGTCGGTCGCGGAACGCCTTAATCGGCTGCGGGTGATGGAGAACGTCCACGTGGCGGAAATCTCGCGCTTCGCCGTCACCCGGAACGTCAACCATGTCCTTGGGGCAAAAGAGAATGTGGGCTCGGTCCATGTGTCGATGGGCGTTGTTGCCATGATCCTGGCGCAGAGCTGGTGCCATGGCGTCACCCACTGGGTGGGTTTGCTGGATGCCAGTCTTCCGCGTTTCCTGCGGCGTTTAGGCATTGGTTGTCAGCCGGTCGGTTCAGTCATAGAGTTCCGTGGTAAGCGTCAGCCGATGCTGGCGGATCTGCAGGATGTTTGGCAGGGGGTTGCCCGACGGAATCCGGAATTGATTCGGTTGGCGGAGCGGTTCGCGGGCAACCAGACAGCGGTTCCGGAAACTGCCAATGAACAGCGGCCGGCGGTCGAGGCGCGTTTGGCCTGAAGTCTACCTGGCCAGCAGCAGGTCAGGCGGCCACTTTCAGGTTTCCTCCGCTCCGTTCCTGTTCGGCTCGCATTGTGAACGTTCGGGGCGGTAACGTCCCGGTGCGAGAATTCCCTGTGGGTCGAGAGCTTGTCCGAGCCGGGTAATGACCCGGTTCCATGCGGCCGCGCTCTTGCGGTCAATCGGGTCCATGTCATGACTGCCCAGGCGATACGGGTAGTACCCGGCGTTAGTCAGGGCGTCGAGCAGTTCGCGGTGGCAGGTCAGGGCACGGTCGTCCTCTCCGGGAACCGCGCGGTCATAGTGCAGGGCGACAATGCAATCCAGGGCCCGTTCGGATATGACGGTCATGGAAATCATGGGTTCGAAGCCGTGCCGGTCGAAAACCTCCTTGACGATGGTATTCAGCTGGATCGCATCGCTGCCCTTGAGTGGCGCGACGGGGGCGCACCAGAGCAGGCCGCAGCGGTCGCGGTCCGGGTCCGGTTCCCGGGGTAAGCCCTCTGCCTGTCGCCAGTAAAGGCTCTTCAGCATCGCATCGGTGGGTACGCCCGTCTTGATACCCATGAGTGCGCGCAGCAGTTCGGTGATACGCCCGACCGGGGTACGTGACAGCAACGTCAGCGGGCCCGCCAGCCTCTCCATTAACGCGAGCCGGCGCTCATCCAGAAAGCGGAGTTGGCGCACCTGCACCTTGCCGCGAAGTGTCCGCCGAATCTCACGGCGTGCCAGGGCCACCTGGGCCCGCGTGCCGTACAGGCCGCCGGAGAAGCTCCATGGCCCGCCACCGGAGCGCTCCAGAAACCGATCAACGTATTCCCGGGGCAGGGGCGTGCGTCCAGCGGTCTCCTGCCATGGAAAGGTCGCGTTGAGGGCGCTGTAGATCTTGTACGCGTTGCCGATGTGGACGGCGCTTTGTACGAATCCCCGCCGCCGCAGTTCGCGCAGCGCTGTGACGCAGCCGTGCAGGTCGTCCTCCTGCGCCACGGTCACGTGGAAGTACTGGAAGTACTCTGGCTTTGGCATCAGCCACACGGTCATTCCGGTTACGATGCCGAGATTCGACTGGGAGAACAGGCCGTCCAGATACGGGCCCACGCCCCAGCGGTAGGCGTTCTTCGCGCGGGCGTTGTCGAAACGTCCGAACCCGGTCTGCAGCAGCTCTCCATCTGCTGTCACCACCTCCAGGGAGCAGACATGGGCAAAATGGTCCGCGTACGGGCTGTGCCCGAAACCGCGTTCGATGTAGTTCGCGAGCACGCTGCACTCGGGGCTCGAGCCTGTGACGTCGAGCCAGTACCGGTCGCCCTCGGCGCGCAGAAACGCCGCAAGCTGTCCCTGGGAGACGCCCGGTTCCAACGAGACCGTTCCCAGCTCCGGGTCGTGTTCCCGGATGCGGTCCAGGCGGCTCAGCCTCAGAACGACGCAGTCACCGTGCCCGCGCGGCAGTGTTCCGTAGCCCCAGTTCCGTGCGGTGCTGACGGTGTACAGCGGAATCCCGTGGCCGGCCGCGATGCGCACGCACTCCTGCACTTCCGTGACGGTGCCCGGCAGGAGTTCGACGGCGATTCGGGCATCGTTGGGGAAGGTGTGGCCCAGTGTTCCGTCGGCTGATCCCCGATCCCTGCGAACATGGCTCTCCCCGAGGATCCGGGTCCACTCACTGGTGGCCTTGGCAAGGGGAGGGGCGTATGTGTGCGGAGGCGCCATCCGGTTTCTCTGGGCCGAATCGTTCCGTGAGCTGACCATAACAAAAAACAGGGAGCCCAGAGGCTCCCTGTTTGCGGACGGTAATGAGAGTCCCTACCAGGCGGCTTCAGCGACGCCGGGCAGCGGCCAGACCCATCCCCAGCAGGCCAATACCAAGCAAGCCCAGGGTGGCCGGGGCCGGTACCGGCACCGCGGTGATCTGCAGCTGGAACTGTGCCGTGGTTATCTCGTTCTCCTCGGTCACGAAGCCAATGCAGCCCGCGGAAGCACCTGTGATTTCGCAGGCCTCATCGCTGAGCGGGCCGAGCCCTCCGGCAAGGATGGACACCGTGTAGGCGAAGCCATCAACGGTAAAGGTCGTCTGCAGAGCATCCCCATTACCGAGCACGAATATGTCGGCGCAAGGATCCCCGGTTTGCTCAGGGAATCCGCAGGGCGCGGTGTTGGCTGTTTCCTCGAAAAAGATCGGGAACACCCGATCATCGTCGAATGAACCATCACCAGCAGGTGCGGCCTGCGTCAACTGAAGCGAACTCAGCAGCGTCGCGGTTTTCAGCAGCGGGAATTCGGTCAGTATCGCGTTATTATAGTGCGTGATCTCGGTGGTATCCTGCGCGGCGCCGTTGGTTTCAACGCTGCCGGAGAAGTCCGTATCCTCGATCTGAACGGCGCTTCGCCTGGTGCGCGAGTCGGTGCCTGCATTGTTGAAGGTGCCGTCCGGGTTGGTGAAGTCGCCTTCCGCCCCCCAGCTCAGGTGGTCTTCCTGAACGGTCGTGCCTCCGGAGTCGCTGTCGGTGAATGTGGGCGCTCCTGCGCCGTCGGTGACCCACTTCAATGACCCGGAAAAATCCCAGTCGGTGATCAGGCTGGCGCTTGCCTGCGTGCTGGCCAGTCCCAGCGCGGCGCCCGCGGCTAAGGCAACGTGTACGCTTTTCATGTTCATTCCCTCCAGAAACCGTGATGGTCCGTCTTAACGATGCGCTGTGGTACCCGACCCCGAGGTAGCCATCTTGCGTTGTGTTTCAGTTCAACCTTAGCAAGTCGCGTGCCGCCGAGAGATTGCCTTTATTTTTCAATATCATGCGTGAACCCTCTGGCTGTTTTCGGGCCTGCAAACCGATGTGTTCACGAAACTCGTAAAGAGAACTGACGCTCCCGGGCCCGTTCCTTGTTCCAGCTTTACCAGCAATGCGGTGTGCAAGCCCGGGTTGCGTCCGTTTCAGCCCGGCTGATTGACCGCGCATCCGGATCGAAAGCGGTGGCTGGCGCGCCTTTCGCGGTTCAGCCGGGGGCGAGTAAACGGATGGCTTCCCAGGGGGCCTGGTCATCGTGGACTACGGCACTGTGGAAAGAATGTCGACGCTTTGCGTGGGGCAAGGTGATTCCTTGTAAAGAAACGCGACGTTGGGAAGTTTGCCGTCAGCATGCTGGGACCGGCCTGTCGTTGGCCGTATGGCAGCAGTGCGCCGGAGCGCGGCCTGGTCAGGACGAGCGCGCACTGCCTCCCGCCCGCGGACGCCAGAGGCTCAGAATGGCGGGGAGCAGCAACAGATCGAACAGCAGCGCGGCGGCAAGCGCACCTGCGGTCAGCAGGCCAAAGGCCTGGGTGGGCTGGAAATCGGAGGTGGTCAGCAGCAGGAACTGCAGGCAGAGCACCAGGGTTGTCGCGCACAGTGCCCGGCCCGTCTCCCGGACC
>SLMR01000373.1 GCA_007133445.1 Aquisalimonas sp.
GAGCCGTCCGGCGTCGTCGGCGGCGTGCTGGAGATCGGCGAGGATGCAGCCCGCTTCCGCGATCATGGTGTCGTTGGCGGTGTCGATGGCGCGAACCCGGCGCAGTCGCCGCAGACTGAGCAATAGCTGGGTCCCGGATGTGTCGCATGCCGCGCCACCGCACAGGCCGGTATTACCACTCTGCGGCACCACGCCGATGCCGGCATGGGCACACAACGCGACAACCCGGGCCACCTCCTCGGTGTTTCCCGGCGCCACCACGGCAGCCGGCGCGCCGTGGTACAGCCCGCGCCACTCACGCAGGAGCGGCTCGCGGTCCGTGCCGGTGAGCCAGCCGGCTTCGCCCACCGTGGCGTGGATCCGTGCGAGTGCGTCGTCGGTCCGTCTGCGCTGGTTCATGCTGCCATTCTGCCACGGCAGCCCGGTCCGCGGTGGCCCGTCGCCCGCGCTAGAATGCCTGCCATGAGCGAGCGGCCACGCAAGATCATTCACGTGGACATGGACGCCTTCTACGCCTCGGTGGAGCAGCGGGATGACCCCGGTCTGCGCGGTCAGCCGGTGGTGGTTGGCGGCTCCCCGGACGGCCGCGGGGTGGTGGCGGCCGCCAGCTACGAGGCCCGGCAGTACGGCATTCACTCCGCTATGCCGGCGGCGCGTGCGGTGCGTCAGTGTCCCCACGCCGTGTTCATCCGGCCGCGGTTCGACACCTACCGGGCCGTCTCGCGCCAGGTTCGCGCCATCTTTCTGCGCCACACCGACCTGGTGGAGCCGTTGTCCCTGGACGAGGCCTACCTGGACGTGACCGACGCGGAGGGGTTCGGCGGTTCCGCCACGCGGGTGGCCGAGGCGATTCGCGCGGCCATTCGCGAGGAAACCGGCCTGACCGCCTCCGCCGGGGTGTCCTACAACAAGTTCCTGGCCAAACAGGCCTCGGATCTGGACAAACCCGACGGTCTGTCGGTGATTACCCCGGATCAGGGGGCCGCGTTTGTTGCCGCGCTGCCAGTGGGCTGCTTCCATGGCGTGGGTCGTGCCACCGAGGCCCGTATGCACGCGCTGGGCATCCACACCGGCGCCGATCTGCTCGGCTGGTCCCTGCACGCCCTGCAGGATGCCTTCGGCAAGCGCGCGCCGTTCTACTATGGCATCGCCCGGGGAGTGGACGAGCGCCCCGTGCAGCCCACCCGGGAGCGCAAGTCCATCGGTGCCGAGACCACCTTCCGCCGGGACCTGGCCGACACCGCAGACATGCGCGCCGCCCTGGAGCCGCTGGCGGCGAAGGTCGCCGAGGGGTTGGCGGGCAAGGGGCTCCAGGCGCGGACCCTGACGCTCAAGGTCAAGTACGCGGACTTCGAGCTGATCACCCGCCGCCGAACCACGGACGTTCCGCTGCGCGGGGTGCGGCAGATGATGCCGTTGCTGGGGCGGTTGCTGGAGGAGACCGAGGTGGACCGGCGGGCGGTCCGGCTGCTGGGCGTGACGGCATCGGGCCTGGAGCCGCGCGACCACGAGCCGGAACGGCAGCTGCCCCTGTGGGGCGATGCAGGTCTATAGCGGGGTGAAGCGCCGAATCCGGTCCAGGCGGATCTCCAGAGGGCGGCCGACGCTGCGCTGGGCAATGAGGAACTCCTCGTGAGTGCGGGTTCGCAGATCCACCGGCAGCAAGGGTTCGATGTGCCAGCGCCCGTCCGGGCTCTGCCAGCCCACCCGCAGTTTCGTGCCCTGGACAATGGCGATCTCCAGCGCAGCGTAGGTCTCGCAGCCGATCGGCTGATAATCGCTCATGGCGTGTTCCCTCCCCGTGCCGGGGCCGGTGGCTGCGGCCTCGCCCACCACCGGCGCGCCCTCACGATGGTTATAGTACAGATGACGCAAAGCGCGACATCCGGTCACGGGTATTCTTCACTCATCGTCACGCAGCGCCGTGACCCCGGCGAGTTCCCCCGCGTGGTCCACGTCGACCACGAACTCGATGGGGCGGCAGCACACCTGGCAGTCCTCAACGTACTGCTGGGGTCCGGCCGAGGAGTCGACAACGGTGGTGAACGGCTCGCCACAGTACGGGCAGGCGACGGTAGTCTCGGTCAGCATGCGTCCTCCGGCAGGAAGCGCTGCAGCAGCGTGTCCAGGTGATCGTGGCCCGTTGCCGTGGTCGTGATGGTGCCGTCGTCGCCGGTCCGCAACAGCCCGTCGCGCGTCGCGCCGGCCACCGCCGCCTCCACGGCGACGAATGGTAGCCCGGTCCGGGCCTCGAACAGCGTCGGCGTGAAACCCTGCTCCAGTCGCAACGCATTCATCAGGAACTCCAGCGGGCGCTCCGTCGTTGCCACCGACCACTCCTCGGCGCACGGGGTTCCCCGGGCGGCGCGCGCCATGTAGAGCGTCGGCACCTTGACCTTGCGGTAGCGCCGGACCGTTCCCGACGCCGGATCGGTGAGCTTGCCGTGGGCGCCGGCGCCCGCCGCCAGGTAATCGCCGAACTGCCAGTAGTTGAGGTTGTGGCGACAGGCGTGCCCCGGCCGCCCCCAGGCCGAGACCTCGTAGCGACGGAGCCCCTGGTCGTGCAGGTGGGCGGCGCAGGTCTCCTGCATGGCCCAGGCCGTCTCGGCCTCCGGCAGCGCGGGCGGGCGCGCATGGAAAACGGTGTTGGGCTCGATGGTCAGCTGGTAGTGGGAGATGTGCGGTGCACCCAGCCGCACCGCCTCGCTGATGTCCGCCAGGGCACTGGCGTGGTCCTGCCCCGGCAGGGCGAACATAAGGTCCACGTTGAACGTGGTGAAACCCGCCGCATGGGCGGCGTCGATGGCGCGGCGGGCCTCGTCCGGCCCGTGAATGCGCCCCAGGGCCTCCAGGCGGGCGGCGTCGAAGCTTTGCACGCCAATGGACAGCCGGTTCACGCCGGCGCTGCGGAACGCGGCAAAGCGGCCCTGCTCCAGCGTGCCGGGGTTCGCTTCCAGTGTGATCTCGGGGTCTTCGGCCAGGTGCGGGGCGAGCCATTCCAGTACGCGCGCGATGGCGTCCGGTGGGAACAGGCTCGGCGTGCCGCCGCCGATGAACACCGTCTCGATGGTGCGCCCCGCGGCCCGTGCCAGTTCGGTATCCAGATCCGCCCGCAGCGCGGCGAGGTAGTCCGCGACGGGCAACTGCTCCGGTGCCGCATGGGAGTTGAAGTCGCAGTAAGGGCACTTGCGCACGCACCAGGGCAGGTGCAGGTACAGGCCGAGCGGTGGTGTGGTGAGTCTTGACGCCATGGTGGTCGGTTCCGCCGACGCAGTGTCATGCACCCTGCTGAAGCGCCTCCAGCAGCGCCCGCAATGCTTGACCCCGATGGCTCAGCCGGTTCTTGGTCTCCGCCGGCAGTTCCGCCGCGGAGCAGCCCTCCGTGGGCACCCAGAACACCGGATCGTAGCCGAAGCCGCCTTCGCCCCGCGGGGCCTCCAGGACGCGACCTTCCCACACGCCCTGGCAGATCAGCGGGGCGGGGTCCTCCGCATGCCGCATGTAGACCATGACACAGCGGAATCGTGCCGTGCGTTCGGGTTCGGAGATGCCCGCGAGTTCGGCCAGAAGCAGGCTGTTATTGGCGGCATCGTCGCCGTGGCTGCCGGCGTAGCGCGACGAATAGATCCCGGGCTCGCCGTCCAGGGCGTCCACCTCCAGCCCGGAGTCGTCGGCGATGGCGGGCAGCCGCGTGTGGGCGCAGGCATTGCGCGCCTTGATGATGGCGTTCTCGACGAAGGTCAGCCCGGTTTCCTCGGCCTCGGGGACAACGAAGTCCGACTGCGGAATCACCGCGAAGCCGACCGGCTGCAGCAGGGCGTCCACCTCCGCCACCTTGCCGGCATTGTTGCTGGCGAACACGGTTCGCTGCACGCCTGCTCTCCTACGCTTCCAGCGCGTTGCGCTGGTGAACGACCAGTTCCGCGACGCCTTTCTCGGCGAGCTCGGTCATGGCATTGAGCTCGTCGCGGCGGAACGCGTGCCCCTCCGCGGTGCCCTGGATTTCGATGAAGGCGCCGGCGTCGTTCATGACCACGTTCATGTCCGTCTCCGCCTCGCTGTCCTCCGGGTAATCCAGGTCCAGCACGGGGGTGCCCCGGTAGATGCCCACCGACACCGAGGCGACCTGCCCGTGTAGCGGGTTGCGCCGCAGCAGGCGCTTGTCCACGAGCGTCTGCATGGCATCGGCCAGCGCCACGTAGCCCCCGGTGATGGCCGCCGTGCGGGTGCCGCCGTCGGCCTGCAGCACGTCACAGTCGATCACCACGCTGCGCTCGCCCAGGGCTTCCAGATCAATGGCGGCCCGCAGGGAGCGCCCGATCAGGCGCTGAATCTCCACCGTCCGGCCCTGCTGTTTGCCGCGGGCCGCCTCCCGGCCCATGCGTGATCCGGTGGAGCGGGGCAGCATGCCGTACTCGGCGGTGACCCAGCCCTGCCCCTTGCCACGCAGGAAGCCGGGCACGTTATCTTCAACGGAGGCGGTGCACAGCACCTGCGTGTCGCCGAACTCCACCAGCACCGAGCCCTCGGCGTGCTTGGTGAATCGGCGCGTGATGCGTATCGGACGCAGTTGATCGGGTTGGCGGCCGCTCGGGCGCATGGGTTTCTCCGGGGTGTCTGAATCGGGGCCGGTGAGGGTAACATAGCGGTTTTGTCGGTTGTCGGCACCGGCCGGCCGTACAGGGAGGGTTGCCCCATGACCCGCAGCATGACCGCGTTCGAGCGCCGCGAAACCCAGCGCGACTGGGGGCGGCTGAGCTGCGAGCTGCGCTCGGTCAATCACCGCTATCTGGACGTGCACCCGCGCCTGCCGGAGGATCTGCGCGCCCTGGAGCCCGCGATCCGCGAGCGCATCGGCCAGCGACTCTCCCGTGGCAAGGTGGAGTGTACCTTCCGTCTCGAAGCGGCGCATGCCGCTCGGGACGTCCGCGTGAACTGGGATTATGTGGACCAGCTGCTGACGGCGACGCGCGAGCTCAACGTCCGGCTGCACGGCGCGGCGTCCATTCCGGCCACGGACTTCCTGCGCATGCCGGGCGTGCTGATGGACGAGCGGCCCGATCTGGAGCCGGTCCACGAAGCGGCACTGGCCCTGCTGAACGAGACCCTGGAGGGCTTCATCGCCACCCGCGAGCGCGAGGGGGAACGGCTGTCGGCAATGATCGGCGAGCGTGCCGCGCAGCTTGCGGATCTCGCCGGCGAGCTGCGCGGCCGGCTGCCCGAGCTCTCCCGGCGCTGGCGCGAACGCCTGGAGGCCCGGTTGCAGGAACTGGAGCAGCCCGCCGACCCGGGCCGTCTCGAGCAGGAGCTGGTCTACATTGCCCAGCGGACCGATGTGGCGGAGGAGCTGGACCGGCTGGACGCGCATGTCCAGGAGATCCGTGATGTGCTCGGGCGGGACGAACCCGTGGGGCGGCGTCTGGATTTCCTGATGCAGGAACTCAATCGCGAGGCCAACACCCTGGGGTCAAAGTCGGCGGCCCTGGAGACCACCAACGCCTCGGTGGACATGAAAGTCCTGATCGAGCAGATGCGCGAACAGATCCAGAACGTCGAATAGGCCCGCCATGATCGGCACCCTGTACATCATTTCGGCGCCGTCCGGTGCCGGCAAGACCAGCCTGGTCAAGGCGCTGGTGGACACCATGCCCGGGTTGGCCATCTCGGTCTCCCATACCACCCGGCCGCGCCGGGACGGTGAAGTGGACGGCGTCGACTACCACTTCGTCGATGGCGAGCGTTTCCGGGCCATGGTGGCCGCCGGTGACTTCCTCGAGCACGCGCAGGTGTTCGGCAACGCCTATGGCACGGCCCGCAGCAGCGTCGAGGCGGAGCTTCAGGCGGGGACCGATGTCATCCTGGAGATCGACTGGCAGGGTGCGCAGCAGGTGCGCGCAGCCATGCCGGATGCCGTGTCCATCTTTATCCTGCCGCCGTCGCGGGACGAACTGGAGCGGCGCCTGCGCGCCCGGGGCAAGGACACCGAGGAGGTGATCGCCCGGCGGCTGCGGGAGGCCCAGGGCGAAATGTCCCACTATCACGAGTACGACTACCTGGTGGTCAACGACGCCTTCGGTCACGCCCTGGAGGAGCTGGTTGCCGTGGTGCGGGCGCGACGCCTGCGCATCAACGCCCAGCAAGAGCGTCTGGGGGCGACTCTGCGCGATCTGCTGGCGGAGTAATCCCTGCGTCCTGTTCGCTGGCGCCCTGTTCTGGTGCGTACGGCGTCCCGATCTTGGTGCACAGCACCACATTCCTTCGTGTTTCAGTTACACTATTTCTTGAGAAAGTCTGCTCAATCAGGGAGTCAATAACCCCATGGCACGCGTTACTGTCGAGGATTGCCTCGAAAATGTCGACAACCGCTTCGAACTTGTCCTGGTCGCCTCCAAGCGGGCCCGGCAGATCTCCCACGGCGTCGAGCCGCGGGTGTCGCTGGAGAATGACAAGCCCACCGTTCTGGCTCTGCGCGAAATCGCGGGAGGCCACGTGGGTGCGTCGATTCTCGAGGAACACCTCCAGGCCGAGTACGAACAGGCGGTGGCCGAGCAGCCAACGCCATCCATGCCGGAGACTCCGGACGACCGGTGAGGTAGCCCTTGGCCAACGCGGACCCGCTTCCAGCGACAGAGCAGCAGACCGGCGCCGATCCCGCGCGCCGCGCCAGTGAGCTTTGTTCGCTGCTCGAGAGCTACCTCGAGCCGGAGCAGGTCCAGATTGTCTCCCGCGCCTACCAGTTCGGTGCCGAGGCTCACGAAGGCCAGCGGCGGCTCTCCGGTGAGCCCTACATCACGCATCCGCTGGCCGTGGCCAAGGTGCTGGCCGAGATGCGCCTGGACTACCAGAGCATCGTTGCCGCCATCCTGCACGACGTCATCGAGGATACGCCCACCGCCAAGGAGCAGATCGCCGCGGATTTCGGCGACGAGGTGGCGGAGTTGGTGGATGGCGTCTCGAAGCTGACCCAGATCCACTTCGAGAGCAAGGCCGAGGCCCAGGCAGCGAACTTCCGCAAGATGATGATGGCCATGTCCCGGGATATCCGGGTGATCATCATCAAGCTGGCCGACCGCCTCCACAACATGCGGACGGTCTGGGTGATGCCGCCGCACAAGCGCCGGCGTATCGCCCGCGAGACCCTGGACATCTATGCCCCCATTGCCAACCGGCTGGGCATCAACAACATGCGCATCGAGCTGGAGGATCTCTGCTTCGCGGCGATCCATCCCATGCGGTGCCGCGTGATCAAGGCGCAGGTGCGCAAGGTCCGGCGTAACCAGAAGAAGCTGGTCAGCAAGGTGAGCGAGGCCTTCGGCGAACGGCTCCGCGAGGTGGACGTCAGTGCCACCCTGGAGGCGCGGGAAAAACACCTCTACAGCATTTACCAGAAGATGCGCGGGGAGGTGGGTGACCGCAAGGGCTTTCACGCCGTCTTCGATGTCTATGGCTTCCGTGTCATCGTCGATTCCGTGGACGCCTGCTACCGCGTGCTGGGCATCATGCACGGGCTCTACAAGCCCGTGCCCGGCCACTTCAAGGATTACATCGCCATCCCCAAGAGCAACGGCTACCAGTCGTTGCACACCACTCTGTGGGGCCCCAAGGGCATCCAGGTCGAGGTCCAGATCCGCAC
>SLMR01000246.1 GCA_007133445.1 Aquisalimonas sp.
ACATCGGTTTCGTGTCGTTCGTGTCTGTCATGACTCTCTCCTCCAGGCAACACCACTGAAAGCGTTGTCTCGTGGCGCGTGCTGTAATGTAATGCCAACGAGAACGCTGTTATTAAGCTACCGCTCAATAGTTGTTTGTCAACTTCATTCGCTGTTGCGGTGAACAACGCCATGAGGAGAGAGGCAGCATGCAGTCAACCATGATGACCGGTCCGCTGCTTGTGGATCAGATCCTTGCGCGCGCAGGCCGGGTTTTCTCCGGCGTGGATGTGGTCACCCGCAGGCCGGATCGCACCCTGCATCGGTACACGTACGGCCAGATGCGTGACAGGGCGCTGCAGCTGGCGGAGCAACTCCTGGCGGCGGGGCTGCGCAAGGGCGACCGGGTGGCCACGTTGATGTGGAATAACTACGCGCACCTGGAGGCCTATTACGGCGTACCCGCAGCCGGCGGCGTACTGCATACCCTGAACCTGCGCTTGCATCCGGACGAACTCGCATGGATCGTCGATCACGCCGAAGATCGCTTTCTGATCGTCGATGACGTGTTGCTGCCCCTGCTGGAGCAGTTCCGGGACAAAGTGGACCTGGAGCGGGTCTGGGTCGTGCCGTTCAGCGGCGACGCAGTGCCAGAGGGCCATGAGGACTATGAGCAGCTGCTGGCGAATGCCCGTGGTGATCTGGTGCTGCCCGAGAAGGACGAGCAGGATGCCTGCGCCATGTGCTATACCTCCGGCACCACCGGGCGGCCCAAGGGCGTGGTTTACTCGCACCGTTCCATCTGTATCCAGGCGCTGGCGGCGGCGCTGCCCGACGCCATCAACCTCTCCGCGCACGATACCGCGCTGCCGGTGGTGCCGATGTTCCACGCCAATGGCTGGACGCTGCCCTACAGCGCCGCGATGGTCGGCGCGCGACAGGTCTTCCCCGGGCAGCACCTGGACACCGAGAATCTGATCGACCTCTTCGCGCGCGAGAAGGTCACGATTACCGCCGGCGTGCCCGCCATCTGGCTGGGTGTCCTGCAGGCGCTGGAGGCGGCACCGGAGCAATGGGACTTGAAGGGGATGCGCGTGCTCTCCGGCGGTTCTGCGATCCCGGAGGCGACCATCCGCGCCTTTGAGAGTCATGGGCTGCGTGTGCAGCAGGGCTGGGGGATGACCGAGACTCAGTCGCTTGCCACGCTGCTGGAACCACGTCCCGAAACCCACGCGGCAGGGGACGATGCCGTTTTCGCCAATCGCGCGAAGATGGGGATGATCTCGCCCTTCCTGGAGGCGCGTCTGATCGACGATGACGGCCGCGAGGCCCCGTGGGACGGGGAGAGTGTCGGCGAACTCCAGGTGCGGGGGCCCTGGGTGACGGCGCAGTACCACAAGGTGCCGGTGGCGGAGGACAAGTTCGCCGATGGCGGTGCCTGGCTGCGGACCGGTGACGTGGCGGCCATCGATCCACTGGGGTACATCCGGCTGGTGGACCGCACCAAGGACCTGATCAAGTCCGGCGGCGAATGGATCAGTTCGGTGGACCTGGAGAACGCCATCATGAGTCACTCGGAGGTGGCCGAGGCCGCCGTCATCGCTGTCCCCCACGAACTCTGGGGACACCGGCCGCTGGCCGCGGTGGTCACGCGTAACGGCAAGCCCATCGACAAGGAGGCCCTGAATGCCTTCCTGGCGGACCGCTTCGCCCGCTGGATGCTCCCCGATGACTACGTGTTCATCGACGAAATCCCGAAGACCTCCACGGGCAAGTTCAGCAAGAAGACGTTGCGTGAGCAGTTGATCGACGGTGACGACCACTAGGGAAACGCCGAACGGCCAGAGGCGCGCGCGAATTCTAGCAGCGTGTTCGGTGTCAGAAGGTGCCGACCAGCGTGCCGGTCACAATCAGGAACACCAGTGCAATGATCGGCACGAAGACTGCCACCACTGCAACATCCAGATACGCCTGGCGGTGCGTCAGGCCACAGATCGACAGCAGTGTGATGACGGCGCCGTTGTGGGGGAGGGCATCCAGACCGCCGGTGGCCACGGCCGTGACGCGGTGGAGCAATTCGGGGGAGATTCCCGCCGCCTGCCCCATGGCCAGGTAGTTGTCCCCCAGCGTCGCCAGCGCGATGCTCATGCCGCCCGACGCGGAGCCGGTCATGCCGGCGAGCAGGTTCACGGCGATGGCCAGCGAGATGAGCGGATTGTCGCCGCCGGCGGTGGTGACCCATTCGCTGATCATCTCGAAGGCGGTCAGCGAGGCGATCACCGAACCGAACCCGACCAGGCTTGCGGTATTGAAGATCGGTAGCAGGGAAGCGTTGGCGCCGCTGTCAAGGGTGCGGGTGAGTGCGCCGAGCCGGCGCCAGTTGAGGGCGACCAGGACGGTGCTCGCAATCACCAGCGCCGAGATCACCGACCACAGCCCGCGTACCGATTCCGTGGTGGTGGCGCCGTATAGCGGCTCCGCCAGGTAGTCGGTGTCCATCGCCGGGATGATCACCGTGGTGAAGACCAGGTTCAGGGTGATGACGAGCACGATGGGCAGCACCGCCAGGGCGAGCGGTGGAAGGTCCCGGGGTGGGGCTTCCTGGGGCAGTTCCGCGAGATCGAACCCTTCGCCGGCGGCCCGCTCGCGCAGGTGCCGTTCCACCGTCGGGTCGCTGTCGCCCGGGTGTTCCCCGTAGCCTTCCCCGGCCCGGCGCGCCTGTCGCGCCCGGTAGCCCAGCCATGCCTGACCGAGTGCGAGCATCAGCAGCCCGGTCAGAATCCCCAGACCAGGCGCGGCGAACGCCGACGTGCCGAAGTAGGGCATCGGGATGGCGTTCTGGATCGCCGGCGTGCCCGGGAGGGCCGTCATGGTGAACGTGAAGGCCCCGAGGGCGATGGTGCCCGGAATCAGGCGCTTTGGCAGATCAGCCTGGCGGAACAGGGCCGCAGCAATGGGGTAGACGGCGAAGGCCACCACGAACAGGGACACGCCGCCGTAAGTCATCACCGCGCAGGCCAGCACCACCGCCAGAATGCCCCGGGCATCGCCCAGTCGCGCCACCAGCGCTCGCGCCAGCGCCTCGGCGCTGCCCGAGTCCTCCATGAGCTTGCCGAAAATGGCGCCGAGCAGGAACAGCGGGAAGAAGCGGATGATGAAATCGCCGGCGGCACCCATGAACACCTGGGTGTAACTGGCCAGCAAGGGTGCTTCCACGGATACCAGGGCCACCATCGCCGCGAGCGCCGGAGCGAGAATCAGCAGGCTCAGCCCGCGATAGGCCAGCGCAATCAGCAGCGCCAGGGCAACGATGATGGCGAGAATGCCGATCACCGGCCGGCGTCCCCGCTGGGTGAGTCCTGGTCCCGTTCGTCGTGCATGATGGGCCGGAAGGTGTCCTGGAACAGCTGGTCCAGGTCGAAGGTGGAGCGGTTGCCCAGGGCATCAAAGTTCTCGCGTAACCAGTGATCGGCCCAGGCGCGGCCTTTTTCGCGCAGTTTCTCAAGGAACGTCCATTCCGCGTTGAGCTTGCTGGACGCACTCAGCGCCTCGACTTCCTTCTCCGCGTGGATCAGGTGCAGACGCATGGAGCGGAAGCTTTCCAGCTCCAGTCCTTCCGACTCGATGAGCTGGTGGAGCAGGTGGATCGAGCGCAGTTCCTTCACCAGGCTGGAATTGAAGGTGATTTCGTTGAGCCGGTTGAGGATGTCGCGGGAACCGCTCGGGAGTTGCTCCCGCATCAGTGGATTGATCTGTACCACCACCAGATCGCGGCAACCCTGGTCATCCACCAGCGGATACAGCGCCGGGTTACCGGTGTAACCGCCGTCCCAGTAGTGCTCGCCGTCAATCTCCACTGCCTCGAACATGAACGGCAGGCAGGCGGAGGCCATCACCGCGTCCAGTGACAGGCCCGGCTGCCGGAAGATGTGCGGGCGGCCGGTGCGCACGTTGGTGGCGGTGACGTAGACTTTCACCTTCCCGCAGTGGTTGACCCGATGGAAATCCACCTGACGCTCCACCAGGTCGCGCAGGGGGTTGATGCCCATGGGATTCAGTCGCGCCGGCGGAACGAGCTGGGTGATGGTCTCGAAAAACAGGTAGCTGGGCGAGTTGTCGAGGCTGTAGTTGTTGGTCAGCCAGTCCCAGGGGCTGCGCTGGATCGGCGAGAACATGGCTGCGTCGCTGACCGCCTTCCAGAACGTGGCCAGTGCCTCCCGCGCGCCCTCACGGCCACCGCGTTCCAGCCCGTCCGCCAGCACGACGGCGTTCATGGCACCCGCGCTGGTGCCGCTGACGCCGTCGATCTCCAGTCGCTCGTCTTCCAGCAGGCGGTCGAGAACGCCCCAGGTCAGCGCCCCGTGGGAACCCCCGCCCTGCAGGGCGAGGTCGATGAGCTTGCAGTCGCGTTGGGCCATGGAAAAGCACCGTGTTGCCGTTACGTCCGGAAAGCAACGTCCCGGGAGGCTGGGCACCCGGGTTGTCCGGAATTCCGATGTCAGGTGTTGCGGCTCGCGGTTCGCGGCCAGGGCAGAGCTGGTGGCAAGGATAGCGCAGTCCGGGGCGATGGTCAGTGCGGCAAGCCTTGCCTGGGACCGCTCTCGACCGGTGTACCACGATTCGCGCCGGCTCAGAAGCGCCGGCGCAGGCCCAGAGTACTGGCGTTGTGGCCCTCACCCATGTCTCCAAGCGTCCGGTTTCCCCCGGAGCGGTGATGAAGGCGGTAGACGAGTTCCCACTGTGGGTGTCGAGGTACGGAGAAGGCCAGTTCGGGCCCAAAATAGTAGAGCAGCGTCGCGTCCCGGTCATTACGGGCCTCGCGGTCGCGCTCTTCGCCGATGCTGCGGTCGACGGCGCTGAATCCGACCGTCACCGCGGGCTTGAGCAAGGCGACACCGAATACCGGCAGGCCACGGTGGCGAATCGTCGGTCCGACCCATACTTCACCTGACCACCGCTCACCGGCGCGCACGGCGCCCCCGAGTTCCCAGCCGATGACGGTGCTCCACCCAGGCTCATAGGCATCCCGCGCGTAGGCGCCACCCAGCACATAGCTGTTCTCGTAGTCGGCTTGGAACGGAATTGCGCTATCGGAGGTTGTCTCGGTGGTGTAACGGCCGGCGAAGGCATACAGACTCTGCTCGCCGCCGGCTATGCCCGCCGGCAGCATCGCGCCTGCCAGCAGAAGCAGCGCGGCAAGGGGTCGCATCATGGAACCCGCCCGCCCTGTTGCCAGTGAGGCAGCTGAGGGACTCTGTCGCATCGGACCGCCTGGGCTGAATCGTCATGCATCGCGCCGCTTCGGAAGCGGCGGTGGTTGAGGCGCTGGATCGGGGGGAGGTCTGCCGGATCCGGTATGCACCTGCCAATCATGTCTAAACTTTTGACTACTGAAACCGCCGTCAGTTTGACAATCGGGCATCAGGTCTCCGAGAATTAGATAGATCGTTCTACATAAATCCGGAATTGAGATGCCAGCCAGAAAGCGCGACATTCTGCTCGACACCGCCGAACGGCTCTTCTACGCCGAGGGTTTCCACGCCACCGGCGTCGACCGCGTTGTTGCGGAGGCGGGTGTCGCACGGATGACGCTGTACAACCATTTCCCTTCCAAGGAAGCGTTGATCGAGGCGGTGCTCGATCGGCGGTACGCGCGCTATCTGGACGACCTCCGTGGCGCGATTGATGCTGCCGCCCCCGGTGAAGCCGTGATGGCCCTCACCGAGGCGCACTGCCGATGGTTGGAGACGACAGCGAACCGCGGTTGCATTGTCATCAAGGCCATCGGTGAGTTCGAGCAGCACCATCCGGCCATCGCCGAGCAGGGGCGCCGACTGAAACACGAGCTGATCGCAGTGATCGGTGAAGCGCTGGCGCGCGACGGAGCCGTCGACCACACCGCCATGGCAGAGCGCCTGCTGGTGATCCTCGAGGGCGCGGATGCGCTGGTGCCGGTTCTCGGGGCCGTTACGGTGACTGGCCACCTGCGGGGGGTGCTGCCCGCTGTGCTCACCTCCGCAACGGAGGCGCAGGCATGAGGTCAGTTGGCTCCACCGGCTATGCCATCCTAGGTGCCGGCCTGATCGCCATCGCCTTCGGGCTGGCCCGGTATGCGTACGGCTTGTTTGTCCCGTCAATCCGCTCGGAACTGGGTCTTTCCGCCGACACTGTAGGCATTGTCGGGTCGCTGGCGTTTGTCAGTTTCTGCCTCGCCAGTGTGGTCGCGCCGTTCGTGGCCGATCGCCTGGGCCCACGCTCGGCGGCCGCGCTCTCGGGGCTGTTCGGATTCGCCGGTCTCGCCTTGATCAGCCAGGCGGGCACCGCTGTTGTTCTTGGCGCGGGCGTCTTCGCCTGCGGGATCTGCACCGGCCTGATGATGCCGGCGCTGTCCTCCGGCGCGAAAGTAGCCGTCCGAGCGGACCTGCGTGGTCGCGTCAACGCTGTCATGAATGCGGGCACCAGCGTTGGCCTGATCGTCTGCGTCCCGGCCGTGCTGCTGTTGAGCGGGGCGTGGCGCCTGGCCTACGGCTCGTTCGCCGTGATGGCGGCGCTCGGTGTGCTTGCGGCCCTTGCCCTGATTCCGTCGAGGACGCCCGTGACCCATGGGCACGCGGGCCGGGCTGCGCCTGTTTCGCGGGAACGCTGGTACGAGGTGCTCCGTCTCACCGCGTTCTGTTTCGTTATGGGTGTGGCCGGCTCCGCCTACTGGATCTTCGCGCCCGATCTGGTTGTCGAGATCGGTGGCCTGCCGGAGCGGCTCACGGGCTACCTCTGGCTGGTGGTCGGTATCACCGGGCTCGCAGGCGCCTGGGCGAGCGACTTCGGCGACCGCTTTGGTGCGCCCGCTACCCAGGCAGTGGCGCTGGTTGCGCTGGGTGGTGCAACCGCCATGGTTGCGGCCGCTCCGGGGGATCTTGGAATCGCACTCGCATCGGCGGCCGTGTTTGGCTGGGCGTTCATGACCCTGACGGGCCTGTATCTGGTTACGGGGATCCGGCTGTTGCGCGACCGGCCTTCCGTTGGGCCGGTGATCGCCTTCCTGGCGATTACCATCGGCCAGGCCGTGGGATCCCCGCTGGTGGGATCGGCCATTGCCCGGATGGGCTATACCGAGGCGTTCATGGTGTTCGCGGTGCTTGCGGTCATGGTTGCGGCCGTATCGTTCCTTTACCCGCGCACACTCAGCGACGCGGCCGCCGAGGAGGTCGTCGCCGTGCCGCGGAACCCCGCGGCACCCACAATAGAATGGAGGAGTCCGGAAAGATGAGTTCGAAACAGGACAACGTGGTCGTACTGGATGGCGGGATGGGGCAGGAACTGCGCCGGCGCAGCAGCCGGCCGGCATCACCCCTGTGGTCTGCCCAGGTCATGCTGGATGAACCGGACCTGGTGGTGGCCGCCCATCGCGACTTCATCGATGCCGGGGCGCAGGTGATCACCGTCAATACCTACAGCGCCACGCCGCAGCGGCTGGCTCGAGACGGCGAACCCGGTCTGTTCGAGCCGCTGCACGCCGCCGCGCTGGGTGCAGCCCGCAGGGCCTGCGAAGAAAGCGGCAAAGATGTGCATATTGCCGGCTGCCTGCCGCCGCTCATGGCGAGCTGCAGTCCGGACATCGCGCCGGACGACTCCACCTGCCTGCAG
>SLMR01000150.1 GCA_007133445.1 Aquisalimonas sp.
CGAAGCGCTGGGGCTGGGGCATGCGGTGCTGTGCGCCGAGCCCATCGTCGGCGACGACCCCTTCGGCATCATCCTGGCCGATGACCTCATCGACGGCCGGGGCGAGAAGGTAATGGCGCAGATGGTGCGCGAGTTCGACGACCATCAGTGCTCCCTGCTAGGGGTGGAGCGGGTGCCCATGGAGGAAACAGGCAGTTACGGCGTGGTCAGCGCCCGCGACTTCGCCGACGGTGTCTCCGCCGTGGACGCCATCGTGGAGAAACCCGACCCCGCCGAGGCACCGTCCAACCTGGCCGTTGTCGGGCGTTACGTGCTCACCCCGGGCATCTTCGACAAGCTCCGCGAGACCCGGCCGGACGCCAAGGGGGAAATCCAGCTCACGGATGCCATCGCCAGTCTGCTGAAGGACGAACGGGTCCTTGCCCACGAGTTCCACGGCCGGCGCTACGATTGCGGCAGCAAGCTGGGCTACCTCAAGGCCACCGTGGAGTACGGCCTGCAGCACCCGGAGCTGGGGCCGGCCTTCGCGGACTACCTCGGCAGCCGGCAGGACTGAAAACCGGCCGGCGCGACAACGCACCTTCGCTGAAGGTCAGTAAAAGGGATCAATTCGGCAATGGAGGCCGACCGCCGTGCAGACGAGTATCGACGAGTTCAATATCGCCCTGGTTATCCTGTCCTACGTCATCGCCACCTTCGGCTCGCTGACAGGGCTGCTCACATCCAGGAACATTCCCCGGGGCGGCCGGCGCGTGCACTACGGCTGGCTGCTGCTCTCGGCGTTCATGCTGGGGACCTACGCCATCTGGTCCATGCATTTCGTGGGCATGCTGGCCTACGAACCGGGCACGCCGGTCACCTATGATGCCCGGCTCACGGCGCTGTCGCTGCTGTTTCCTATTGCCATGATGGCCGGAGGCCTGTGGGCGGCGTACCGCTGGAAGCGCTCGCTTGTCGCCCTGGCGGTGGCGGCGCTGATCATGGGCTGCGGGATCGCCGCCATGCACTACACGGGCATGGCAGCCATGCGCCTGCAGGCGGACATGCACCACACCACGGGCCCCGTGGTGGCATCGGTCATCATCGGCGTGGTGGCATCCTTCGCGGCGCTCTACATCGTGCGCGAGTTCCGCGGTCCCCTGCGCTACGCCTGCGCGCCGGTCATGGGACTCGCCGTCTGCGCCCTGCACTACACGGGCATGGCCGGGCTGGTGCTGGAGCCCCGGGAGATGGAGATCAATTACTTCGACGGCGCCGTGACCTCACCGCAGATGCTGTTCCTCATCGCCGTGAGCATGACCTCGGCCGTGGTGCTGAGCGTGTACCTGTACTGGTGGCAGGAGGAACGCTGGGAGCGCCAGGCCAGGCAGGCGCGGTGAACGGGTTCCGCGGGCGTTTCATGCGGTAGCGGCGTTTCGGACGCAAGAAAAGGTGCATCAAGATGCACCCTACGCGCGCCGGCCACGCCATCGTCGAGGCAGCGGCCGGGCCAGTTCACGCGGAGACGATGAAGAAGGGGTTGAGCAGGTTCTCCTTGTTGTAGCGCAGCGGCGTGGCTTCGTCCTCCGCCAGGCACACGCGCCCGCCCGCGGCTTCGACAATGGCATGGCCGGCGCCGGTGTCCCACTCCATGGTGGGCCCGAAACGCGGATACAGGGTCGCACGCCCCTCCGCCACGACACAGAACTTCAGGGAACTGCCCACCGGTACCTCGTCGGCCACGTTAATGCGCTCCAGGTACTCCGCCAGTTCGCCCGTGGGGTGGGAACGGCTCTCGACCACGGCGTGGCCATTGTCCGGCGTTTTCACCGCCAGTGCCTCGCGTGGGCCGTCGCCCTCCTGTTTCCAGGCGCCCTCGCCCACCGCCCCCGCGTAGGTGGTGCCCAGCGCCGGCGCATGGATCACGCCCCAGCGCGGCGCGCCGTTCTCCACGAGGGCGATGTTCACGGTGAACTCGCCGTTGCGCTTGATGAATTCCTTGGTCCCGTCCAGCGGGTCCACCAGCCAGAACCGCTGCCACTCGCGCCGCTCGGCGTACGGCACGTCGGCACCTTCCTCGGAGAGCACCGGGATCGCCGGGGTCAGCGCACGCAGTTCCCGGTCGATGATCCGGTGCGCCGCCCGGTCGGCCGCGGTGAGCGGCGATGCGTCGTCCTTGGTCTGTACGTCGAACTCGGGGCCGTTGTAGACCTCGAGGATCGCGTTCCCCGCCTCCCGGGCGATGGCGATGACGGCTTCAAAGTCGGGTTGTGTCATGGTCGCTCCTCATTCGAGACCGGACGGGGCCGTTGCGACGGCAAGGCCGTAGGGTGCATCTTGATGCACCATCTCGACATTTGCCGTGCCACCACGGTGGTTTCCGGTGCCGCAACGGTACATCAAGACGCACCATACGGGCGCCGCCACGGCCGTGTTGCCCCCGTGCCAGGCAGCCCGTCAATCCAGATCGATGTACCCCTGATTCTCCAGGTGCAGGATCACCTGCTGGGCCAGCTCGTCGGCAGAGTAGCGCGAGGTGTCCACCACCACTTCGGCATTCTCCGGCTCCTCGTATGGGTCGTCGATGCCGGTGAACTGCTTGATCTGCCCCGCGCGGGCCTTGGCGTACAGCCCCTTGCGGTCGCGCTCCTCACAGACCTCCAGCGGAGTGGCCACGTAGACCTCGACAAAGCCGCCGCCCTGGCTGACCATCTCGCGCACCTCGCGGCGGGTGGCGCGGTACGGGGCGATGGGCGCGCAGATCGCAACGCCGCCGTTCTTGGTGATCTCGCTGGCCACAAAGCCGATGCGGCGGATGTTGATCTCCCGGTGCTCCTTGGAGAAACCCAGTTCGCTGGAGAGGTGCTTGCGCACCAGGTCGCCGTCGAGCAGGGTCACCGGCCGGGTGCCGTGCTCCATGAGCTTGGCCATGAGGACGTTGGCAATGGTGGACTTGCCCGACCCGGACAGCCCGGTGAAGAACACGGTAAAGCCCTGCTGTTTCTTCGGCGGGAAGGCCTGGCGCAGACGCTTGATCACCTCCGGGTAGGAGAACCACTCCGGCAGCTCGAGACCCTCCTTCAGGCGCCGGCGCAGCTCGGTGCCGGAGATGTTCAGCACCCGCGCGTTCTCGGGCACCTCGGAGCGCGGCACGTACTGCGCCATGTCCTCGACGTAGACCATCTCCTCGAACGGCTGCATGACGATCCCGAGCTCGTCCTGGCACTCGCGCACCAGTTCCTGGGCATCGTAGGGGCCGTAGAAGTCTTCACCCTGGCTGTTCTTGCCCGGGCCGGCGTGGTCGCGACCGACGATGAACCGCGAGCAGCCGTGATTCTTGCGGATGATGGCGTGCCACACCGCCTCGCGAGGCCCGCCCATGCGCATGGCCAGCGGCAGCAGGCTGAGCTGGGTGGTCTGCTCGGGGAAGTGCTTGACCACCTCCTGGTAGCAGCGCACGCGCACGAAGTAGTCCACGTCGCCGGGCTTGGTCATGCCCACCACGGGGTGGATGAGCAGGTTGGCCTCGCCCTTCTGGGAGGCCCGCTTGGCGAGCTCCACGTGAGCCCGGTGCATGGGGTTGCGGGTCTGGAAGGCGACCACGTTGGTCCAGCCCATCTTGACGAACCAGTCGCGCAGCTCCCGGGGGGAGTGGCGCAGGTGCTTGAAGGTGTGGTGCGGCGGCGCCTCCACGCCCTCCAGCGCCCCGCCCAGGTAGACGGGATGGGTCTGGTGGAACAGCCGGAACACTTCCGGGTGCGCCTCGTCGGCGGTGCCGTACACCTGCTCGGCCTGACGGCGCATGTCCGGGCGGTAGATGTCCTCGGCCGTCATCACCGCGAGCACCATGCCCTCCGGATGACGGAGGGCGATGCGGTCACCGGCCTTGATACTGCCGGCGAAGTCCTCCGTGACATCCAGGTTGATGGGGATGGGCCAGAGGGTACCGTCGGCAAGGCGCATGTTCGCGCAGACGCTGTCGTAGTCCTGCTCCCGGAGGAAGCCGTCCAGGGGCGAGAAACCGCCGTTCAGCAGCAGCTCGATATCGCAGACCTGGCGATCGGTGAGGTCCCAGGAGGGCAGGTCGCGGGCTTCTTCGCGCAGCGCCGCGGCGCGCTCGGCATCGACCAGCAGTTCCTTGAGCGTGCCGCCGTGGGGCGGAGTCAGGTCCTTGTGGGCGTTAGTCATTGGCTTGTACCTCGTTGCAACGTTTGTGAAAGCGGTTCGCCGCGCGTGACGCGCGGGGCGATGGACTGGGCCTGTCAGAACCCCCACACCAGGGGGATCACCAGCACCGCCACCAGGGCGGTGACCAGGTTCAGCGGCAGGCCGATGCGCATGAAATCGGCGAAATGGTAACCGCCCGGGCCGTAGACCATCAGGTTGGTCTGGTAGCCGATAGGCGTGGCGAAACTCGCCGAGGCCGCCAGCATGATGGCCACGGCGAAGGGCATGACGCTGATGCCCAGATCCGACGACAACGCCATGGCGATGGGGAACATCAGCAGCGCGGCCGCGTTGTTGGTGATCACGGCGGTAAATCCGGCCGTGAGCAGATAGATGGCAACCAGGTTCAGTAACGGCGCGTCCCCCACCGCCTGGATGACGCTGTGGGCCACCATCAGCGCCACACCGGTCTGCTCCATGGCCGCGCCCAGGCCGAAGGCGGCGGCGATCACCAGCAACACCGACCAGTCGATGTTACGCCGGGCGTTCTCCACGGTGCAGCAGCCGGTGAGCAACATGCCCGCGGCGGCCACCAGGGCTGCCTCCAGCATGGACAGCACGCCGGTGCCGGCTGTCACCACCATCACCGCCAGCATCCCCAGCGCAATGGGCGCGCGCTCATGGCGCGGTGGCGAGGAGTCCTGAATCTGGCTGACCAGGAAGAAATCCCGACTATTGCGCTGCTGGTCGACGAAGGACTGTTTCGCCTCCAGCAATAGCGTGTCCCCCGGCTGAATGACGATGTCGCCGATCTTGCCACCCAGGCGCACGCCGTTCCGCGCGACGGCAATGACCACGGCGTCGTAGCGGGAACGGAACCGGCCGTCGCGGATGGTCTGGCCCACCACAGGGCAGCTCCCGGAGACCACCGCCTCGATCATGATGCGCTCGGAGCGGTGCCCTTCCAGCTTGAAGACCTGATCGGTGGCCGGGGTCAGGCCGCGGATCTTCTGCAACTCCACCACCGATTCCACCACGCCCACGAACACCAGCCGGTCCCCGCCCTGGAGTTTCTCCTGGGGCGAAACGGCGGGCAGGATGTCGCCGTTGCGGTCGATCTCGGCAAGGAACATGCCCGAGAGATGGCGCAACCCCGCCTTCTCGATGGTCCTGCCGACCAGCGGCCCGTCCTGGTCCACCAGCATTTCCACGCTGTACTCGCGCGGGTCAGTCATCTCCTGCATGGGCGGGCGCCGGTCGGGCAGCAGCCAGCGGGTGGTCAGCAGGATGAAACCGATGCCCACCACGGCCACCGGCAGGCCCACCCAGGCGAGATCGAACATGCGCAACCCCTGGTCCGTCCGGTCCTCGAGCAGACCGTTGACCACCAGGTTGGTGCTGGTGCCGATCAGGGTGCAGGTCCCGCCGAGGATGGCGGCGTAGCTGAGCGGGATCATCAGCTTGGAGCTGGACAGGCCGAACTTGCGCGCCCACTCGTTCACCGCCGGAATCAGCATGGCCACGACCGGGGTGTTGTTCATGAAGGCGCTCAGTACCGCCACCGGGCTCATGAGCTTGAGCTGCGCGTGCCCCAGGGACCGGGGCCGCCCCAGCAATCGCTGCACGATCCAGTGAATGCCGCCGGTCTCCTGCAGCCCGGAGACCACCACGTAGAGCACGGCGACGGTGATCAGCCCCTGGTTCGCCAGGCCACCGAACGCGGAACGCGCATCCAGCACCCCCGCCAGCAGCAGGATGGTCACCCCGCCCAGGAAGACCATGTCCGCTGCCATGCGCGTGAGGGTGAGCACCCCGAGGACGCCCACGACCACGGCAACGGTCAGCCATGCCTCCCAGCCCAAGGCCAAACCCCCCCTGTCACGTTCGGCCAGCGCGGTGCGCAACGCGTGCAAATGGATGCGGCCGCCTGATTCGGGCGGCCGCGGACTGCGGGGACTCTACCCGTCCCCGCTTAGACGAAAAAGGAATCTTTTGTCATACGTTCAGGCGGAAAAGGAATACTCCCCATGCCAGCCTACGCCGGCTGCCGTACGCTTTCGCCGCGGCCGATGGCGTAATACGTGAACCCGGCATCCACCATGCGCCGCGGGTCGTAGATGTTCCGCCCGTCCACCACCACCGGTTGCCTGAGCGTCGCGCGGATGCGCTCGAAATCCGGGCTGCGGAACTGCTGCCACTCGGTACACAGCACCAGGGCGTCCGCGCCCTCCAGTGCCTGGTAGGGCCGCTCGCACAACACCAGGTCCGGCCGCTCGCCGTAGATGAGGCGCGTCTCCGCCATGGCCTCCGGATCGTACGCCCGCACGTCCGCACCGGCCTCCCAGAGCGCTTCCATGAGGGTGCGGCTGGGCGCCTCGCGCATGTCGTCGGTATTGGGCTTGAACGCGAGCCCCCAGAGCGCAATGGTGCGCCCGCCGAGGTGGCCGTGGAAGTGCTCGTTCAGGCGCTGGAACAGCACCTGCTTCTGCCGTGCGTTCACGGCCTCCACCGCATCCAGGATCATGGGCTGGTAGTCCACGTCCCGGGCCGTGTGGGCCAGCGCCTTGACGTCCTTGGGGAAACAGGAGCCGCCGTAACCGCAGCCCGGGTAGATGAAGTGGTAGCCGATGCGCGGATCGGAGCCGATGCCGTGGCGCACGGATTCAATGTCCGCGCCCAGGCGTTCGGCCAGACCGGCCAGCTCGTTCATGAAGCTGATCTTGGTGGCCAGCATGGCGTTGGCGGCATACTTGGTGAGCTCCGCGGAGCGCACGTCCATGACCAGCACCTTCTCCTGCTTGCGACCGAAGGGCGCGTAGAGGTCACGCATGATCCCGGTGGCCTTCGGGTCATCACTGCCCACGATCACCCGGTCCGGCTTCATGAAGTCGCTGATGGCCGCCCCCTCCTTGAGGAATTCCGGGTTGGAGACCACCGCGAAGGGCAAGTCCGCACCCCGGGCGTCCAGCGCCTCGCGCAGCGTCGCCCGCACCCGGTCCGCGGTCCCCACCGGCACCGTGGACTTGTCCACGATCACCCGGTAGGCGGACATGTGCTCACCGATGCTCTGCGCCACCTGCAGCACGTACTGGAGGTCAGCGGAGCCGTCCTCGCCCGACGGCGTGCCCACGGCGATGAACTGCAGCAGCCCGTGCTCCACCGCTTCCGCCACGTCGGTGCTGAACCGCAGCCGGCCCGCGTCCCGGTTGGCAGCGATCATGTCCTCCAAGCCGGGCTCGTAGATGGGCACCTCGCCGCGGTTGAGCCGGGCCACGCGCTCGGCGTTGACGTCCACACAGAGCACATCGTTGCCCGTCTCCGCGAGGCAGGTACCGGTGACCAGCCCCACGTAACCGCTACCGTAAATGGTGACTTTCATTGACCTGCAGTCCCTTCAGCACATTCAGACGTTGTAGTAGTCCCGGTACCAGTCCACGAACCGGCGCACCCCCTC
>SLMR01000219.1 GCA_007133445.1 Aquisalimonas sp.
GTCTACGACGGCTCGCCGCTGAACACCAAGGAGTCCGACGCTTTCCCGGACCTGCTGCGCCCCGGGTCACCGCCCGAGGATGCGCCCGTGACCGTTGATGGCCAGGACGCCTGGTGGTTGCACCTGCTCGGGGACCGCTTTCACCTGCTGGTGGACGGCCGTGTCGGGGCCGACGCAGCGGACGGCCTGGCGGCGGAGCTGGGCGCGGTCCTCGACGCCGTCCCCGAACTCTCCCTGCGGCTGCTCGGGCCGGCTCCTCATGCCCTCCGGCAACTGCCGCGCAGCATCATGGTGGAGGACCCGCAGGGTTATCTGGCCGTCCGCCATGACCTGCGGCCCGGAACCGCCTACCTGTTCCGGCCCGACCAGCACGTGGCCGCCCGCTGGCGGGAGTTGACGGCGAACCGGGTCATCGACGCGTACAACCGCGCCTTGGGCCATGCCCTAAGGACATCACAGGAGGAGCGCCATGCCGCCGCTGGAGCTTGAGCCACAGTTCACCGACGCCGACCGTTTCTACGCCGCCCTGGCCGACGTCCACCGGGACTGCGACGAGGAGATGAGTCGGCAGATCAATGCACGCCTGATCCTGCTCCTGGCCAACCAGGTCGGCGACCAGGCCACCCTGGAGGAGGCGCTGCGGATCGCGGCCGAGATCAAGCCGTCGTCTGGGGCGGCGGGAGGGGGGAGCTGACCATGTACGAGCTCTACGGCTACTGGCGGTCCAGTGCGTCCTACCGGGTGCGGATCGCCCTGAACCTCAAGGGACTCGATTACACGCAGCACACGGTGCACCTGGTCCGCGATGGCGGCGAGCAGCATCAATCGAGCTTCCGGGCCCGCAACCCGCACGGCCTGGTGCCGGTGCTCAGTGACGGGCAGCGGGATTTCACGCAGTCGCTTGCCATCCTGGAGTACCTGGAGGAGCGGCATCCCGACCCGGCGCTACTGCCCCGGGCGCCGGAGGATCGGGCCTGGGTGCGAAGTGTGGCGCAAACCGTTGCCTGCGAGATCCATCCGCTGAACAACCTGCGGGTCCTCGGTTACCTGGTAAACCAGCTCGGTGCGACGGAGAACGCCAAGGTGGCCTGGTACCGGCACTGGGTCGAGCAGGGTCTCGCAGTCGTCGAGACCCATCTGGCCGCGATGCCGGGTGAGTATTCCCTGGGGGACCGGCCGGGGTACCTGGAGGCCTGCCTGGTTCCGCAGATGTACAACGCCCGCCGGTTCGAGTGTGATCTGTCGGGATGTCCGCAAGCCGTTGCACTCGACGCCCGCTGCCTGGAGATGGAGGCGTTCCGCCGCGCGGCACCGGAGAACCAGCCGGACGCGGCATGACCTGTGCTCGGCCCGGGCGGGCATCGTCCCGTCATGTTGACATAGTTTCACATGAAACTAATATGAGAATCACGAACACAGCATCGCTGTTATGCGTGCTCAAGAAACGAGGGAGGAAGCAATGAGTCAGCAGCGCCGTGTGCTCCTTGAGAGCATGGAGACACTGTCATATATGCCCGGTTTCGGTAACGACTTCGAAACCGAAGCCTTGCCAGGTGCTCTGCCGCAGGGCATGAATTCCCCGCAGAAGTGCAATTACGGCCTCTACGCAGAGCAGTTGTCCGGTTCACCGTTCACCGCGCCGCGGGCGGAGAACGAGCGTTCCTGGCTGTACCGGATGCGGCCGTCGGTTCGCCACGCAACCAAGTTCGATCGCATGGATATGCCGTACTGGCGGTCGGCGCCGACCCGCGAGGATGCGGAGCTACCAATCCAGCAGCTGCGCTGGGACCCGATTCCCTTTCCCTCGGAGGACACGGACTTTCTCACCGGGATGCGCACCATCACCACCTGTGGCGACACCGATGGCCAGGCCGGGATGGCGAGCCATATGTATCTCGCGAACCGGTCCATGGATACGGATTACTTCACCAACGCCGACGGCGAGATGCTCATCCTGCCCCAGGAAGGCGCGCTGGAGATTTTCACCGAGATGGGGCGCATGCACGTCGGGCCGGGGGATCTCGCGATGGTCCCGCGCGGGATGATGTTCAAGGTGGCCCTGCTGGATGGACCCGCCCGTGGTTACGTGTGCGAGAACTACGGCGGCACGTTCACGCTGCCCGACCGCGGCCCCATCGGCGCCAACTGCCTGGCCAATCCGCGGGACTTCAAGACGCCCGTGGCCGACTACGAGGACCGCGAGGGTATCAGCGGGCGCATCATCCTCAAGTGGGGTGGCGGTTTTCACCAGGCCGCCATCGACCATTCGCCCCTGGACGTGGTGGCCTGGCACGGCAACTACGTGCCGTACGCGTACGATCTGCGCACCTACTCGCCGGTGGGCGCGATCCTGTTCGACCATCCCGATCCGTCGATCTTCACGGTGCTCACCGCGCCCTCGGAGACGCCCGGCACTGCCAACGTGGACTTCATCCTGTTCCCGGACCGCTGGCTGGTGGCCGAGAACACGTTCCGGCCGCCGTGGTACCACCGCAACATCATGTCCGAATTCATGGGGCTGATTCTCGGCGTCTACGACGCCAAGCCGGAAGGCTTCAAGCCCGGCGGCATGAGCCTGCACAACTGCATGCTGCCCCACGGTCCGGACCGGGACGCCTTCGAGGGCGCCAGCAATTCCGATTTGAAGCCGGAAAAGCTGGAGAACACCATGGCGTTCATGTTCGAGACGCGCTTCCCGCAGCACGTCACCCATTACGCGGCGCACATCGAACAGAGACAGGACAACTATGCTGACTGCTGGGAAGGCCTGGAGCGCAAGTTCGACGGCACCCCGGGCATCAAGTGAGTCAGCACAGCAACAAGGGAGTACCAATGAGACTGGCAACACTGAACGACGGCAGCCGCGATGGCGCACTCGTGGTGGTGGACAGCCGCCTCGAGCGCCAGGCGTCTGCCGCCGACATCGCCCCGACACTGCAGGCTGCCCTGGACAACTGGCAGGCCGTGGAAGGGCGACTGCGGGAGCGTTTCCGCAGTCTCGACAGCGGAGAACTGGCCGGCGAGCCGTTTGAGGAAGCAGCCACCCATTCGCCGCTGCCCCGGGCGTACCAGTGGGCCGACGGCTCGGCGTACGTGAATCACGTGGAACTGGTCCGCAAGGCCCGCGGTGCCGAGATGCCGCAGAGCTTCTGGACCGACCCGCTCATGTACCAGGGCGGGTCCGACAGCTTCCTGGCGCCGCGGGCGCCGATCCGCATGGCCGACGAGTCCTGGGGCATCGACATGGAAGGCGAGATCGCGGTCATCGTTGACGACGTGCCCATGGGGGCCAGCTACGAACAGGCGCGCGCCGCGATCCGCCTGGTCATGCTCGCCAACGATGTCTCCCTGCGCGGCCTGATCCCCGGCGAACTGGGCAAGGGCTTCGGCTTCTTCCAGTCCAAGCCCTCGTCGGCGTTCTCGCCAGTGGCGGTGACCCCTGACGTGCTGGGTGAGGCCTGGGACGGCGGTAAGCTGCACCTGCCGCTGCGGGTGGACCTCAACGGTGAACCGTTCGGCTGCGCCAACGCCGGAATCGACATGACCTTCGACTTCCCGACGCTGATCGCCCACGCCGCGCGTACCCGTCCGCTGTCGGCGGGCAGCATCGTCGGCTCCGGCACGGTGTCGAACAAGCTCGGCGACGGCCCGGGCAAGCCCATCGCCGAGGGTGGCGTGGGCTATGCCTGTATCGCCGAGGTGCGCATGATCGAGACCATCGAGCACGGCGAGCCGAAGACGCCGTTCATGCGATTCGGCGATCGCGTGCGCATCGAGATGCACGACGCCGAAGGGCGCTCGATCTTCGGCGCCATCGAACAGACCGTGGAACGGCACGAGGGGTAACCCGCCATGAGCAAGACATTCGCATCAGCCGGGGACATGGAGGAGAAGACCATCTCCTTCGACGAACTCGGTGACGGCCTGTACGCCTTCACCGCCGAGGGCGATCCCAACACCGGGGTGATCGTCGGCGACGACAGCGTCATGATCATTGACGCCCAGGCCACGCCGGCCATGGCCCAGAAGGTGATCGAACGCGTGCGCGGCGTCACCGACAAGCCCATCAAGTACGTGACGCTGTCCCACTACCACGCCGTGCGCGTGCTCGGCGCGTCCGCCTATGGCGCCAGCGAAATCATCGCTTCGGCCAAGTGCCGCGGCATGATCGCCGAGCGCGGCAAGGAGGACTGGGACAGCGAATACGGCCGCTTCCCGCGCCTGTTCCAGGGCGCTGACAGCATCCCTGGCCTGACCTGGCCGACCATGACCTTCCGGGAGCACATGACCGTCTACCTGGGCAGCCGGCGGGTGGACCTCATGCACCTGGGCCGGGCGCATACCGCCGGCGACCTGGTGGCGTACGTCCCGGACTCCGGGGTGATGTTCTCCGGGGATATCGTCGAGTACTACTCGGCCTGCTACTGCGGGGACGCCCACTTCAAGGACTGGCCGGCCACCCTGGACCGCATTGCGGCCTACCGGCCCCGGGCCCTGGTTCCCGGTCGCGGCGACGCGCTGGTGGGCGAGGAGAAGGTCCAGGAAGCCATCCGACTGACCCGGGACTTCCTCACCCGCACCTACGAGCCGGTGGCCGAAGTGGCCCACCGCGGCGGCAGCCTGAAGGAGGCCATGGCAGCCTGCAGGGCGGCGTGCGACGAACGGTTCAAGGACTACGCCATCTACGAGCACTGTCTGCCGTTCAACGTCGCTCGTGCCTATGACGAGGCTCTGGAGATCGATACTCCGCGAGTGTGGACCGCCGAGCGGGACCGCGAGGTCTGGGCGGCGCTGCAGGACTGAGTCGTCGTCCTGCCGCGGGCGGCTTCGGGAAGCGGCCTTGTGCCGGCCGCTTCCCGTGCGTCATTCGCTGCCGGTGCCGGCCGATAGGTCCGCGGCTGCCTCCCGCAACGCCGCATCGACCTGCGCCGGATCGCTGATGCGGTGAGCGAGGGCGAGGCATAGCTTTGCCAGGAATAGCGACTCCTGCTCGCGGGGCAGGGTGTCGATGGTCTCGGCAATGCGCTCGTAGATCCCCTCCAGCGCTTCGAATGGCAGGGTATCGGTGTCGTTCATTGCGGCGTCCTCCCGGTGGCAATGTCGAGTGCGTCCCGGACCTCATCCGGGGCGAGTTGTCTCCAGCGTGCGGCCACGTGCCGGTCCGGTCGGACCAGGTAGAAGGTGCCGGCCTCGGCGCCGTAGGCATCGAACACGCTGCCGTCAGGGTCGTTCAGGGTTGAATCCCGGGGCGGAGCACCGGGCTCGCGGGTGACCACCAGGCAGCGGAACGGCATGTCACCTTTTTCCAGGGCGTCGAACAGGGCGGCGTGCTCCGCGGGCACCTTTCCAGTGGCGGAAAAGTACAGGCCGTTGAAGCCGCGGCCAAGGTGATCGAGGAGGTAGTTGTCGTCACCGAGTCTGCGGTTGAACAGCGGCGCCCCGGCGATGGGTCCGGTCCGGAACTCCCGGTCGCGCTGTGGGTGGGTGGTCAGCGGGCTCTCGGCATAGGTGTACGGGGTGACCTGGCGCGGGTTGGCGAAGCCACCGGCCCAGTCACAGGAGAGCGACAGGGACAGGGCAGCGTCGCGCATGAGCCGGTAGCCGCGGCTCGGCGGGGTCATGAAGCGGGTGCTCTTGCCGGCGTTGGCGAACACGTCCATGGTGGCGCCGCGCCGTTCGGGTGTGACGCTGTCCAGCAGCGACTCGTTGGCCCAGCCATTGAGCACCCACGCCAGCTTCCAGCCGGCGTCCACTGCATCGGCGAAGCCGTTGTTGAGCCCGCGTACGCCGAAGATGGGCACCAGATGGGCGGCGTCACCGAGGAACAGCACGCGCCCGTGGCGGTAGTCGTTCAGGGCCAGGGTGTCGGCCTTGTAAAGGCTCCACCACTCCAGTTCCCAGTCGTCAGCTTCGCCCAGCATGGCGATGATGGCCTCGACGCGCGCGCGGACCCTGTCCTCGTGGACGGCGTCGTCGGGGGCTTCACCGGGCGAGAGCTGGTAGTCGATTCGCCAGATGTTGTCCGGTTGCTTGTGCACCAGCAGTGTCGAGTCCGGCAGGGCAGATGGGTTGAAGAACGCGCGCCGTTCCGTGGGGAAGTCCGAGTGCATCTGCACGTCGGCAATCACGTAGCGCCCCTCGTAGGCTTCCCCGTGCAGCCTCAGGTCAAGGCTGCGGCGCACGACGCTGCGTGCTCCATCGGCGGCGAGCAGATAGTCCGCGGCCAGGGCGTAGCCGCCTTCAGGGGTGGCCACGTCCACCGTTACACCGCTATCGTCCGCGGATACGGACTCCACGGCGCTCTGCCAACGCAGTTCCACCAGCCCGGTCGCCATGGCGCGCTCGATGAGGAACAGCTCGATGTACTGCTGCTGCAGGTTGTACATCGGCATGAACCGCTCCTGTTCCGAGTGCGGCATGGCGAGGCGGAAGATCTGCTGGTCGCGGTAATAGGTGCGTCCGTACCGCCACCCCAGGGCCTTGGCCGTGAAGCGCTCCGCCGCCCCGAGCTGCTGCAGGATCTCCAGGCTGTGGCGGGAAATGCAGATGGCACGACTGCCGTCATTGACGGTGTTCTTGTCGTCCAGGACGACTGACGCGATACCGTGGCGTGCGAGCTCCAGAGCGGCCGTGACGCCCACCGGCCCGGCACCGACGATGGCGACGCGGTGGCGAAGCCGTTGGCCGTCCATCTCCGGCGGGCGCGCGAACGGGTAGTGCGGGTATTCGAAGTACAGGGATTCGTAGGCGTCACGGCCTTGCGGTCGCATGGTGGTTTCCTCCGGCACCGAGCTTATGTAAGGTACTCTAATTGTTGCCGGTGAGACCGTCTGTCCCCATCGTCGCCTGCGGCCAAGACGACAGCGTTGATTGCCTGCTGGCTGCCCATGAGCGCGATTCGGCGCCATTTCTCGCCCCGGCAACGGGCGCGGGAGCAACCTGCACGGGAAGAGTCGGCTGTGCTGGTGCATCTCTCGGAGCGGGAGCAGCAGGTGTGTCTGTGCCTGCTCAGGGGGCATACCTTGAAGAGTGCGGCGCGCGAGCTGGAGGTTGCCGTTTCCACCGCGGAGACGTATCGCAAGCGCGCCTATGACAAGCTCGGTATTCCTTGGCGGGCCCGCCTCGTCGCCTTGTGCCGCGGTGACTGGCCGTTCCAGCAGTCCGGTCTCGAGTCACACCTTTCAGCCCGCCTGGTGCAGGTCCGGCCCGTAGTCCGCCTCGGTCTCCATGCGCTCGAGTTGGCGCTCAAGCTTGCCCATGATCATGAACAGATCCCGGTACTCCTTCGCCGTCAGCGTCTCGACCAAACGCTCCTCCCAGCCGCGCGCTGCCGGCACGAGCTCATTGACCAGCGTCTTGCCGTCGTCCGTTAGTCGCAGGAACTGAACCCGCTGGTCCTCTTCCGAGGTGGTTCGATAGACAATTCCCCGGGACTCCAGGCGTCGCACGGCGCGGGAAACCCGTGCCTTGTCCATATGGGCGGATTCGCAGATCTGTTTGGCGGTCACGACGTCCTGGAAGCTCAACCAGGCCAGCACACGCCATTCAGCAATGCTGATGTCGAACTGTTCCTCGTAGATGGAGGACA
>SLMR01000398.1 GCA_007133445.1 Aquisalimonas sp.
ACCGCCACGCTGATGTAGTCGTCCGCGGTGGCGTAGATCAGATCGATGAAACTGGCCGCCTCCGCCTGGGGCCGTTCACTGCCGACGAACGTCTGGCTGCCCATGTCCGAGCCCCAGAGAAACGCCAGTACCGCACCAAGCATGGACACGCGCACATGCTGGCCCTCGCCGGTGCGCTCCCGGTGCACCAGCGCGGCGGTGATGGCCTGGGCCGCGGTAATGCCGGTGAGCTTGTCCGGCAGGATGGTTCGCACGAGCTGGGGGCGGGCGGCATCAGAGCCCCCCTGCACGGTTGCCAGCCCCGTGAGCGCCTGCACCAGCGGGTCGTAGACCGGGCGGGCAGCGTACGGCCCGGCATCGCCGAAGCCGCTGATGGAGGCGTACACCAGCGCCGGCTGCTCCGCGCGCAGGACGTCCTCGCCGAGGCCCATGCGTTCGGCCACGCCGGGCCGGAAGTTCTGCACGAACACATCGGCCCCGGCCACCAGTCGGCGGGCAATCGCCAGCCCCTCCGCTGTTCTCAGGTTCACCGCCAGGGAGCGCTTGTTACGGTTGTTATTCAGGAAATTCGCCGCGTAGCCATCGCGCTGGTTCGCCGCCAGTCGTGTGAAGTCACCGCCGGCGGGATTCTCCACCTTGATCACCTCCGCACCTTGATCGGCCAGTGTCATGGTGGCCAGGGGCCCGGAGACCATGGCGGTCAGATCGACAATACGGTAGCCGGCGAGCGGGCCTGTCATGGCAAGTCCTCGCGTGTCAGTAGCCGCGCGGGGCGCGGAACCCGCCCAGGAGGGCCTCGAGATGGCGGGCAAAGGCCAGCGTCGTGTAGTCCTCCAGGTACGGTCCCACCACCTGCACACCCACCGGCAGGCCCTCCGCGGTGTGCCCCACCGGCACCACGGTGGCAGGCAGGTAGGCGACACCGATGAGCCCCGCCCAAACCAGCACGTCCATGTACGGCCGGTCTTCGCCATTGACCGCCAGGCGGCGCTCAGCCATCGGCTGGGCGTGGTCGTGGGGAAACGGCCGGGTGTGGATCACCGGGCAGAGCAGGACATCGATGTCGCGGAACAGCGCCTGCCAGGCCGCTCGCAGTTGCTGGCGGCGTTCATTCAGCGCGAGCCACTGGGCATGCCGCTGGGTGGCGCCCAGGGCGAACACCGACGGATAGTCATCGGCCGTTACCGTCTCCGGCGCGGCGGCCTCCGCCTGGCGCAGCATGCCCGCGAACACCTTGTCCGGCAGGCCGCGGCCCATGGTCGCGGTCAGCAGGCGGTAGTAGAGCTCGTGGGACTCGCGCAGGTCCACGCCGGGCGGGCGCGCCTGCGAGTCCACGGCCACGCCGGCGTCGCCCAGCGTCGCCACCAGGTTTTCGAGGACCGCCACCACCTCCGCATCGACGCGGCACCCAGGATCGTTCAGCCAGGCGCCAACCCGGAACGCGTCCAGACGCTGCTGCCGTGCCGGAGGCAGTTCCAGTCGCCAGCCCGGCGCATCCTCGGGATCCGGGCCGGCCAGCAGGCCCATGGCCAGCTCCAGGTCATCCACGTTGCGCGCCAGGGGTCCGGCGACACTGATATCGCCCCGCGACAACGTTCCCGGCGGCCCGGGAATGTGGCCGCGGCTGGACAGTACACCGTAACTGGGCTTATGGCCACAGACGCCGCAGAAGGCGGCGGGCGTGCGAATGGAGCCGCCGATATCGCTGCCGAGCTCCAGCGGCGTCAGACCGGCTGCAAGCGCAGCGGCAGACCCACCAGAGGAGCCTCCCGGTGTGCGCGAGAGGTCCCAGGGATTGTTGGTGGTGCCGTAGATGTCGTTGTAGGTCTGCAGGTCCCCGGTATACAGGGGCGTGTTGGTCTTGCCGTAGATGACTGCGCCAGCATCAAGGAGGCGCTGGACCGAGACGGCATTGCGCTCGGGGTAATGGTCCTTGAGCTTCGACGCGCCCGAGGTGGCCGGCATGCCCACAAGTTCATAGCTTTCCTTCACGGTCATGGGCACACCGTGCAACAGCCCCCAGCGTTCGCCGCGGGCCAGGGCCGCGTCGGCGGCGCGCGCGCGCTCCCGGGCCGCATCCGGATCGGTCACCACCACGGCATTCAGGGCCGGATTGTGCTGCTCCATGCGTGCCAGGAAATACTCCAGCAGCTCGACGGCGCCGATGGCGCCTTCGCGGACCATGACCGCCAGCCGTGTCGTGGACAGATACGCCGGTTCCATGCACTCCCCCTCTTACCAACCTTCTGAGAAGGTCAGTACAGCGTTGTTGTAGACTGCGCGTTTTGTCAGCCAAGCATGGCCATGCCCGAGCGCGGACGCAATCCTGTCCCACCCTGGCGCCGCCTGGACGGGACCACCATTTTCTTCACGCTGCTGGCCGTGGGCGCGGGGGCAGCCACCTGGTGGCTGCACGGCACCGCGGCGTTCACGGAAACGCTGGGCCGCGGGCTGGGGCTGCTCTTGTGGATCACGCCGATTCTGGTCGGCGCCATGCTGGTGGGCGCCTATGTCCAGCGGTTGATCCCCCGGGCCACCATGGAGCACTGGCTGGGCGGGCGCAGTGGTCTGCGGGGGCTTGCCGTGGCCACCGCCGCCGGCGCCATTACACCGGGCGGCCCGTTTGCAGCCTTCCCGCTGGTGGTGGCCCTCCATCGCGCCGGCGCGTCGGTGGAGGTGTGCGTTGCCTACGTGACCGCCTGGTCGGTGCTCGGCGTCAACCGCGCACTGGTCTGGGAGCTGCCGTTCCTGGGACCGGATTTCGTGCTGCTGCGGCTGCTGATCTCCCTGCCGCTGCCGTTCCTGGCCGGCTACCTCACGGTCCTGCTCAAGCGGAGGTTGCAGCCATGATGACCGTGATCGCCTACGGCACCATTGCGCTGCTGCTCGGCCTCGCAGCGCTGGCGGCGCACCGGCGTGCGGACCTCCACCACGGCGAAGTGGCCCGAGATGCCTGGATCCAGCTGCAACCGCTGCTGCTGCGGCTGCCGCCGGCCCTGCTGGCGGGGGTGTTCCTGGCGGCCCTGGTGCCGGAACGGCAAGTGGTGGCCGTTCTCGGGGATGCCTCCGGCCTGCAGGGCATCGTCCTGGCCACGGTGATCGGCGGCATTCTGCCGGGTGGACCCATGATCGCCTTTCCCCTGGGCCTTGCCCTGCTGGAAGCGGGTATGGGCGTGGCCCAGATGGTGACGCTGGTGACCGCGTGGTCGGTATTGGCCGTGCACCGGCTGCTGGTGTTCGAGGCACCAATGATGGGCTGGCGCTTCACCGCCCTGCGGCTGCTGGCCAGCCTGCCCCTGGCGCCGGCAGCCGGCTTCATGACGTTGGCGATCCAGGCCATGACGGCCTGACGTGACGCGGCCGGCCGGCAGGACAACCATGAATCGCGTACCATCGCGCCGATGACCACCGAGGACCTCACCCGCCACGGCCTGGGCCGAACCCTGTTCAGCATGACCTGGCCCATGCTGTTCGGCGTGGTCTCGCTGCTGGGCTTCCAGCTGGTGGACAGCGCCTTCATCGGCCAGCTCGGGGTGGATCCCCTGGCGGCGCTGGGTTTCACCCTGCCCATGCAGCAGCTCATCATCGGCTTCCAGGTGGGCCTGGGCATCGCCACCACGGCCATCATCTCCCGCACCCTGGGCGGTGGCGACGCCGAGCGGGCGCGACGCGTGGGCGGTCTGGTGGTGGTCAGCGGCGCGGCAGCAGTCGCGGTGCTGTGCCTGATGCTGTGGCTGGTCCGTGCGCCGGTGGTCACGGCCCTGGGCGCGAAACCGGACCTGCTGCCGCTGATCAGCGCCTTCTGGGTGCCGTGGCTGCTGAGCGCCTGGTGCGGCGCAGTCCTCTACTTCGGCTACAGCGTCATGCGCGCCCACGGCGACACCCGCTCACCGGGGCTGTGGATGGTGATCACCAGCCTGGTGAACCTGGTCCTGGACCCGCTGTACATCTTCGTCTTCGGCTGGGGGCTGCCGGGTGCCGCCTGGGCTACGGTGACGGCGTTCACCGTGGGCATCGTCGCCATCTACCCGGCACTGCTGCGCCGCCGGCTACTGCACTTCAATCTACTTAGCATCAACCCGAGGCCGGCGCTGCGGCAGCTTGCCGGCATCACTGGCCCGGCCATGGTCAGCCAGCTCATGCCGCCGGTCTCGGCCATGCTCGCCACTGCCCTGGTGGCGGGCTTCGGTTCCAGTGCGGTGGCCGCCTGGGGGCTGGGCACACGGCTGGAGTTCTTCTCCATCGTGGTGGTGCTGGCGCTGACCATGTCCCTGCCGCCCATGGTGGGGCGCTTTCTGGGGGCGGGGGAATTGCACCACGTACGCACCGTGGTCCGCATCGCCGTGCGTTTCGTACTTGTCTGGCAACTCGCCATCGCCCTGCTCTGGCTGGCACTGTCCGGCGTGCTCTCGCGGCTGCTGACCCAGGACGAGTCCGTGGCCGCCACCCTGCAGGACTATCTGCTGCGGGTGCCGCTGAGCTACGGCGCGCTGGGGGTGTGCATGATCATGGTATCGGTGTGTAACGCCCTGGGCCTGCCGCTGCGGGCCCTGGCCATCTCCCTTGTGCGCCTGTTCGTCTGCTATCTGCCGTTGCTCTGGCTCGGGGCCTGGCTGTTCGACCTCAATGGCGTGTTCACCGGGGCCTTGCTGGGCAATCTCGCAGCCGGCACCGCATCCTGGCTGATGTACCGGCGCGGCATGCAACTGCTTGAACAGCCGCGGGAGGGGTTGGGCATGGACACCGAGTTACGGCATGATGATGCGCCGAATCAATGACCTTTGCAGGAGATCCCCCATGAGCAGCATTGCCGACCAGATGCCGGACATGTCCCTGGACACCTCCGCCCTCGTCCAGGAAGAGACCTTCACCGACGGTAAGGTCGGCGCCATTCGCCGCATGACGCCGGTGCATACCGACGGTAGCCGCGACGAGTCGCGCCCGGTAACGTACAACGGCCAGACCCAGGTGATGACCCAGGCCGGCGCCCTGCCGCTGTCCTTCGAGATCGAGGCGGACAGCCTGGAGAAAGCCATCGAGCTGTTCCAGGAGAGCGCCAACCAGGCGCTGGAAGACATGGTCCGCCGGATCGAGGAGATGCAGCGGGAACAGGCCACGTCCATCGTCACCCCCGGCCAGGGCGGTGGCGGCTTCGGTGGCATGGGTGGTGGCGGCATGGGCGGCGGCCCCGCAGGCGGGCCCGGGGGCGGGATCCAGCTCCGCTGAACCCGTTGCCGTGATAGACTGTGCGGTGTCCGGACCCGGGCACCGCATATGTCCAAACGGGTTATAGCTTATTCGAATAACCCATTTCACAGATATTCCGTTTCGCCCTACCCTGTGCGGCAACGGTCACGACCGGCGATCGGGTTCGCGGCCTCCGCGGCCACCAAACCGGGAGTCACGTGGCCCCGTCCACGGCAAGACAGGCACCTGAGCGACCAGGGGGAACTGGCAACATGAGCATGGCCACCGAACGCGTGATCGACGTGCATCACTGGAACGATACGCTGTTCAGTTTCCGCACCACCCGCGATCCGTCCCTGCGGTTCGAGAACGGCCAGTTCGTCATGATCGGGCTGCGAGACGAGAACGGCAAACGCCTCATGCGCGCCTACAGCATCGCCAGCCCGAACTACGAGGACCATCTGGAGTTCTTCAGCATCAAGGTGCCGGACGGCGCCCTCACCTCCCGCCTGCAGCACATCAAGGAAGGCGATGAGGTCATCACCAGCCGCAAGCCCACGGGCACGCTGGTCCTCAGTGATCTGCTGCCGGGCAAGAACCTGTACCTGTTCAGCACCGGCACGGGACTGGCGCCGTTCCTGAGCGTCATCCAGGACCCGGAGGCCTATGAGCGCTTCGAGAAGATCGTGCTGATCCACGGTGTACGCTACAAGAGCGAACTGGCCTACCAGGAGTTCATCGACAAGGAACTGCGGGAGCACGAGATCCTGGGCGAGATGATTCGCGACAAGCTCATCTACTACCCCACGGTCACCCGCGAGGAGTACCGTAATCAGGGCCGGATCACGCACCTGGTCGAGAATGGCAAGTTGTTCGAGGACATCGGCCTGCCGCCGCTGAACCCGGAGCATGATCGGGCCATGATCTGCGGCAGCCCGGCCATGCTGGAAGACATCAGCAACATGCTCGACGAGCGCGGCTTCAAGCAGTCGCCGCGCATCGGCGTCGCCGGTGATTACGTCATCGAACGGGCCTTCGTCGAGAAGTAACCGGTCCCCCGCGTTCCGGCCTTCTCCGGGGCGCGTTGATCTGCATCAACACACGTCGCTGGTTAGACATGCATCCTTGCGCCTCCTTTGACTACCCATAAGGAGGTATTCGTGGCCGATCAGTTTCAGGATATTCACCAGAGTTACGGGCGTTGCCTGCGCAGCCGGGATTTCCTGGATTATTTCTACACCCTGCTCCTCAACTCATCGGACGAAATCCGCCCGGCCTTCGCGAATACGGATTTCGGGCGCCAGCGGCGGGCCCTGCGCCGCGGCATCACCACGGCCATCCTGTATGCGAGCGGCAGTGACATCGTAACGCCGGAAGTCGAGCGCATGGCGGAAGTGCACAGCCGCCGGGGCCACGCTCCAGTGCGCCCGCCGCTGTATGACCACTGGGTAAACTCGCTGCTGCAGGCCGTTGACGAGCGAGATCCACAGATCACGCCGGAACTGCGAGAGCGCTGGAGCCAGGCCGTGTGGCCGATAATCAAGAGGTTTCAGGAAGCGTACTGAGGGAGGCGCCATTCAGGGCGATGCTCCGGCCCAGTGGGGAACTACCAACCGGATCAACCGCGGTCGAGTGCCATCATCAGGAGATCGCGGGCGTCCTGGATACGCTCCTCACTCTCGCCACCCTTCACAAGGGTACGCAGTCCCCCCATGCCGGCCACGATATAGGACGCGAGGCGCTCCGGCTCGGACAGGTTGCGAATGCTGCCGTCGGCCTGTCCCCGCTGCACCGCCTCGGTGAACACGCAGCGGAAACTGTCGATTCCGCTGCGGACCTGCTCGCTGATCACGGGATCCCGATGGCCGAACTCGTTGGCGGTATTCAGCATCAGGCAGCCGCGTGGCCCGTCAGGCGTGCGCAGGTCCGCAATGGTCCTGTCCAGTGACTGCTCAATGAAGGTGCGCCCCGTGGGCGCGGCGTTCAGGCGCTGGCGCATGCCTTCCTCGATGATCTCGCGGTAGCGATCCAGGCAGCGCTCGAACAGCTGATGCTTGCCCCCGAACTTCTGGTAGAGGCTGCTTCGGGAGAGCCCGGTCGCACCCAGCAGCTCCTGCAGCGACGTTGCCTCGTAGCCACGCGCCCAGAACAGTTCCATGGCCTGGGTCAGTGCGGTGGAGGGATCGAATTGGCGCGGGCGTCCGGCCGGCATCACGCACCTCGTAGCAAGATCCGGGACGATCATTCAGGACAATCTGTTCCAGAGAGAATAACGCCCTCCGGAGGCGTCCGCAAAAAACAGCTCGACCAGCCACAAAAAACCCCGCCGGAGCGGGGTTCTTCGTGG
>SLMR01000093.1 GCA_007133445.1 Aquisalimonas sp.
CGGCCCGAAGGCGGAAACCATCCGCATCATGGGCGACAAGGTGGCCGCCATCGAGGCCATGAAGGCGGCCGGCATCCCGTGCGTGCCCGGCTCCGACGGCCCGCTGGATGATGACGATCAGCGGAATCTGCAGTTCGCCCGCGACATCGGCTACCCGGTGATCATCAAGGCCGCGGGCGGAGGCGGCGGCCGCGGCATGCGCGTGGTCCACAAGGAGGCCGACCTGCTGGGCGCGATCTCGGTCACCCGTAACGAGGCGCGCTCCTCCTTCGGCAACGCCACGGTGTACATGGAAAAGTACCTGGAGAACCCTCGCCATATCGAGATCCAGGTCATCGCCGACCACCACGGCAACGCCATCCACCTGGGCGAGCGCGACTGCTCCATGCAGCGGCGCCACCAGAAGGTCATTGAAGAGAGCCCCGCGCCAGGGCTGACCGAGCAACAGCGCCAGGAGATCGGCGAGCGCTGCGCCCTCGCTTGCCGGGAAATCGGCTATCGCGGCGCCGGCACCTTCGAGTTCCTCTACGAGGACGGCAACTTCTACTTCATCGAGATGAACACCCGCATCCAGGTGGAGCACCCGGTCACCGAAATGGTCACCGGGGTGGACCTGGTGCGCGAACAGCTCCGGGTCGCCTCCGGCGCGCCGCTGTCCTACCGCCAGGAGGACATCGTCATTCGCGGCCATGCCATCGAGTGTCGCATGAACGCGGAGGACCCGCGCACCTTCGTGCCGTCTCCGGGCAAGATCACTCAGTATCACGCGCCCGGCGGGCCCGGAGTGCGCGTGGACTCCCACATCTACACGGGCTACAGCGTGCCGCCCTACTACGACTCCATGATCGGCAAGCTGATCACCCACGGTGACAGCCGCGAATCCGCGCTGGCGCGCATGCGCACGGCGCTGGCGGAAATCGTTATCGGCGGCATCAAGAGCAACATCGAGCTGCACCAGGAGTTGTTGCTGGATCCGAACTTCCAGGCCGGGGGCACGAACATCCACTACCTGGAAAAGCGCCTGGCAGAGCGGTGACTCCGACCGCCGACACTTGTCGAGCAGAGCCGGTGCGCGTCTAATCTGCCACAAACCCGGGACCACTCCCGGGGCACGGCGAACGGGTCATCACGCAGATCAGGCAGGAGATCACCATGCTGCGTCGCGTCCTTCTGACGCTTCTCCTCCTGGGCACCGCAGGCAGCCTGCAGGCCCAGGAACTGGAAATTGCCCTGAGTGACGAAATGGCCGAGATCATTCTGGCCGATCGCACGTCCCAGGGACAGAACCAGAGCGCCCGCTATGGCGGTGGTGTCCTCTACAACGAGGACCGGGACCTGCTGGGCCACCTGTTCCTGACGGTCAACAACGAGGTGGAGGGGCGCTGGCAGCCCGTCACCTTCGGTGTTGGCGTCAAGCTCTTCGGCGCGGATCTGGACCGCTCCGGGGAGACCCTGGCCGCGCTCGCCGTGGGCGGCAACGTGGGCATCGGCATCCCTGCCAACATCCCCCTGGCGGTGGTGTTCCAGGGCTACATCTCGCCCAACATCACCACCGGTGGCGACGCCGACCGCGTCACCGAGGGCCAGGTCCGGCTGGAGGCGGAGATCGTCAGCGGTGCCCGGGCGTTCATCGGTTACCGGCAGATCAAGTTCCACATGGACACGTTCCGCGACGAGCGGGTGGACGACGGCCTCCACGCGGGGCTGCAGCTACGCTTCTAGTGTCCCGTCCCAGAAGTTACTTCTGGGACGGGACACTAGCCAAACAACAGCCGCAGCGCCACCAGCACCAGCAGGGCCGCGAACAGACGGCGGAGCAGGTCACCGGGAAGCCGGTGGGCCAGCTTCGCCCCCAGCGGCGCGACGAAAACGCTGGCGAGCGCCAGGCCGCCCACCGCCGGCCAGTAGACATAGCCGGTGGCCAGCTCGGGAAGCTCCGCCCGCCCCCAGCCGGTAACCATGAACCCTGCTGCCCCCGCCACGGCAATCGGCAGCCCGCAGGCGGCAGATGTCGCCACCGCCTGGCGCATTGTGGTCCCGGCCCAGGTGAAGAAGGGTACGCTCAGGGTCCCGCCGCCGATTCCCACCAGTGCGGAGAGCAGGCCGATCACCCCGCCGGCGGCATTCAACCCCGGCGTCCCCGGCAGGCGCCCGGCAGCGGGCGGACTCAGCCCCAGGGCCATCTTCGTCGCCACCGCCAGAATGAATACCGCGAAGACGTTCTGCAGCGCCGCCGACGAGAGGCTGTCCGCCACCCAGGCACCGAGGAAGGCGCCAACAGCGATGCCGCCGACCATGCGCCGGAACGCGGGCCAGAGCACGCCACCAAGCTGGTGGTGGGCGCGCACCGATGACAGCGAGGTCAGCACGATCACCGCCAACGAGCTGCCCACTGCCATGTGCATGATGACCGCCTCCGGCAACCCCTGGGCGGCAAACACCAACAGCAGCACCGGCACCATCACCACGCCGCCGCCGAGCCCGAACAGGCCACCAATCAGGCCCGCGACAGCTCCCGCCAGCAGGTAGATCAACAGCGCTTCCAGCATGGGTCCCCCGACGTCCGACAAGGCGCACAGGGTACTGATTTCCCGCGGCGGGTGCATTGCGCGCGGCGGAATGGCGCCGCTCTTGGTAGACTTGCGGCACACCGTTCAACCCTTCCGGAAGAGGAGCCGCAATTCATGATGCGCATGCAACGGGTCTGCATCCTGGGCGGCAGCGGCTTTGTCGGCCGCCATCTCGCCAACCGCCTGCACGATCGGGGCATCCATTCGCGTGTACCCACCAGCTACCGGGAGCGCACCAAGCAGATACTGGTGGTGCCCGGGCTGGAGCTGATGCAGGCCGACGTCCACGATCCACAGCGGCTACGCGAACTCTTCGAGGAGTGCGATGCGGTCATCAACCTGGTGGGAATCCTCAACGAGAAGGGCTTCGACGGCAGCGGCTTCCACCACGCCCACGTGGAACTCGCGGACAAGGTGATAGCGGCCTGCCGGGATACCGGGATTCGCCGGTTGCTGCAAATGAGCGCGCTCGGCGCCGACGCGGACAACGGCCCCAGCCACTACCAGCGCACCAAGGGCGAAGCGGAACGGCGGGTTCTGGCCGCGGCGGGCGATCTCGACGTCACCGTCTTCCGGCCCTCGGTGATCTTCGGCCCCGAAGACAACTTCTTCAACCAGTTCGCCGGCCTGCTCAAGCTCTCCGCCGGGGTATTCCCCCTGCCGACCCCGAAGGCGCGGTTCAGCCCCGTCTACGTGGGCGATGTGGCGAGCGCCTTCGTTGCGGCCCTGCAGAACCGTGACACCTTCGGCAAGAGCTACGATCTCTGCGGCCCGGAGACCTTCACCCTGGAGGAACTGGTGCGCTATACCGCACAGACCGCCGGCATCCGTCGGGTCATCTGGCCGTGCAGCGACCGCCTCAGCCGCCTCCAGGCGAGGGTGCTGCAGCGGATTCCCGGGAAACCTTATTCCATGGACAACTACCTCTCCGCCACGGTGGACAACGTCTGCTCCGTCAACAACCTGACCGACTTCGGCATTCAGCCCACCGCCCTGGACGCCGTGGTACCCGGTTACCTGGGCAGCAAGACGGAGCGGGCGCGCTACAACCAGTTCCGCCAGACCACCCGGCGCTGAGTCATGGCCGCGGGCACGGACCGCTACACCGCGGGGCTCGACGCCTACCTGGTGGGCGGCGCCGTGCGCGACGCACTCCTGGGCCGCGAGGTCACGGAGCGGGACTGGGTAGTGGTAGGCGCCACCCCGGAGGAGATGACCGCCCGCGGCTTTCGCCCGGTAGGCAAGGACTTCCCGGTATTCCTCCATCCCGAAACCCACGAGGAGTACGCCCTGGCTCGCACCGAGCGCAAGACCGGCCGTGGCTACCATGGCTTCAGCTTCCACGCGGCGCCGGATGTCACCCTGGAGGATGACCTGGCGCGGCGGGACCTCACGGTCAACGCCATGGCACGGCGGCCCGACGGCACCCTGGTGGACCCCTTCGACGGCCATGACGACCTGCAGGCGCGGCGGCTGCGCCATGTCTCATCGGCGTTCCAGGAGGACCCGGTGCGCATCCTGCGCCTGGCGCGGTTCACCGCCCGCTACCGGCCCCTGGGTTTTGTGCCGGCGCCGGACACTATGGACCTGTGCCGCCGCATGGTCTGCGACGGCGAAGTGGACCATCTGGTGCCGGAGCGGGTCTGGCAGGAGTTGGAGAAAGCGCTCGGGGAGGCGCAGCCGTCGGCGTTTTTCGACGTTCTACGCGACTGCGGCGCCCTGGAGCGCGTCATGCCGGAAGTGGACGGGCTGTTCGGCAACACGCGCACCACCCTCACTGGGGCAACGGCTGACGCGGGTGACTACGCCATGACGGCGCTGGACACCGGCGCCGGGCGCGGCGCTGAAGCGGAGATCCTACTCGCCCTGGCGCTGCAGGACCTGGACACCGTCCACGGCGAGGGAGCCATCACCAAACTCTCGGAGAGGCTGCGCATTCCCAACACCTACCGGGATCTGGCCCGGGCGGCCGCCGGCCACCTGGCAACGGTTCACCGCGCGGCCGCGCTGGGCGCGGCCGGGATTCTCGCCCTGCTGGAATCCACCGACGCCTTCCGTCGGCCGGAGCGCTTCCGCCAGTTGCTTCAGGCGGCCGAACTGGACGCCCGGGCAAGCGAGGTTTCCGTTCCGCAACCAGGCTACCCGCCGCGCCTGCTCCTGGAGCAATCCCTGGCCGCGGCCAGCCCCATTACCGGCGGCGAATTCGCCCGCCAGGGCCTGAAGGGCCCTGCCATCGCCAACGCCGTGCGCGAAGCCCGCGAACAGGCCATCCGCGAGGTGCTGGCCCCGTAGGGTGCATCTTGATGCACCTTCCCAATACAGGCCGCCCCTGGAGGTGCGTCCGAGGCCCGATGCGGTGCATCAAGATGCACCCTACGCCTCGCCTCGGGCTCATTACGGGGGAAAGTGCATGAAAGCGCAGCCCACACCGGGGATCACAGTGTGCCCTGCGATTCAATCTCGTTTTCCGGCGACGCCGCCTGCAGGCGGTAGAGGGTGATGGCGTCGACGACACCACGAATATTCGCGGTCCGCGGTTCGACACAGGTGAAATCACCGCTGCCATTGATGGCATCGCGAACGGCCTTCGAGACGACAATGTCCCCGGGGCTGGCCCAGCCGCACAGGCGGGCGGCCAGGTTCACGGTGTTGCCGATGACTGTGTAGTCCAGGTGCTGACCGGTGCCGATGTTGCCGGCCACAACGGGCCCTTCGTGGATGCCGATGCCCAGCGGGATGTCCAGGTCCTCGCCCTGCATGGCGTGGTTGGCGTCGATCATCTCCAGCGCACAGGCGCACGCATCCTCGGCCATGGCATTGCCATCGAACACGGCCATGATGCCGTCACCGCCGAACTTGTCCACGTAGCCACCGTGGGCGTAGACGGCTTCCACCTGGCTGCCCAGGTGGCGACTCACGGAGGCGAACAACTGCGACGGCCTGATGCTCTGGGCCAGAGCCGTGAAGCCGCGGATATCGGAGAACAGGATGCAGACGTGCTGCTGCTCCGGTGGTGGCAGGCCGGCACCGGGTGACGCTTCCTGGACAATCTGGCGCAACCGGGGCGAGACGTAGCGGGCCAGGTTGGCGCGCACGCGCTCCAGCTCCTGAGCGTAATCGGCCTTCTCCAGCAGGTTCACCAGCCGCGCCCGTACGACCACCGGCTCCAGCGGCAGCCGCAGGAGATCGTCGCAGCCGGCGGCTAACGCCTTCTGCCACGTGGCCCGGTCATTGGAGCTGGCAGTCAACAGAATGGGCGCGAGGTAGTAGCCGGGCTCGTCACGAATCTGACGGCACAACTGGATGCCGGCTTCACCGTGACTTTCCACGTTCAGCAGGAAAGCGTCGTAGTTTTCACGGCGCGCAAGTGCCAGCGCGGCATCGGCATCAGTGACCTGATCCACGAGAAATCACGCCGGTTCCAGTATCTCCCTGGCGCTCGGTCCAGTGTTCGCCGACGTTCCGGCGAGCACGAGCACCCTGCGCTGGGGCGCCGCTGCCATCATCATGTGTTTCCCGTTGCCTGATGCCGTTGTGGCACGGTGACTACAAACTTGCCAGATGATTATAAAGCGAAAACCCCGTTGGCGTCGGCATCCGCTCCGTGCCTGCGGCAAGCACCCGGAAGCGCTCGCCCATGCCTCCGGGCAACAATAGCGTCTTGGCCTGCTGGGCCATCCGCACCTGCTCCGCCACGTCATCGCCCTGGCGGGCCTCCAGGAGCTCCGTCACCCCGGCGCCCATGAGGAAATGGGCCTGACTGGTATAGCCCAGCACCTGCAGCCCCGCCTCATGCGCTCCCACGGCGGCCGCGGTGAAGTCCACGAAGGCGCTGACATCCTGCAGCCCGGGGACGAGCAACGGATCCCAGTGCGCCCGATGGCGATAGTGGCAGACCAGGGTGCCCTCATGACGCTCCGCCCGATAATACTCACGCCGCGGATAGCCGTAGTCCACCATCAGGATCAGGCCCTCGACCAGGCAATCGGCGAGGCTGGCCATGAACCCGGGGAGCTGCAGGCAGAGTTCGGACTCGTACCCCGTCGGCAGCGCAGCGCCCAGATCGCCCTCGATCGTCCCGACCGCGCTGGCGACGGCGTCCCGGGCCGGCCCGGTGGTCCAGCGGAAACCATCCCCTGAAGCCGTGACCAGGAATTCCTCGACCCCGCCCGTCGTGCGCCGGAAGCGCACCACCGGCAGGGCGTCCAGGACCTCGTTGCCCAGGATCACGCCCCGGAGCGGCGTCTCCGGCAAAGCATCCAGCCAGCGCACCCGCTCCAGCAGATGGGGGACGGTCACCTCCAGACGCTCGCGCTGCCGCTGACGCAGACTGGCACTGCGCTCCAGCAGCCAGTATTCCGCTGGCAGGCGGCCCTGGCGCTCCAGCTCGGCGAGCATGTCCGCCGCCAGGGCCCCGTCGCCGGGCCCCAGTTCGAGGATGGTGTCACCCCGACATGCCTCCAGCGCTTCGGCACACTGCCCCGCCAGCGTCCAGGCGAACAGGGGCGAGACCAGGGGCGCGGTGATGAAATCCCCGGCGGCGCCGAACTTCTCCTGGCCGGCGCTGTAGTACCCCAGCCCTGGCTCGTAGAGCACGCTCTCCATCCAGGCATCGAAGGGCAGCGGGCCGTGCCCGGCAATGCGCGTGCTGAGCCGCGCGCTCAGCTCGCGGCTCAGGGTGAGGGCATCCGGATCCGGTGCAGGCCAGTCGACGGGAAGGCCGGTGTCAGGCTGAACGTTCCGGCTCATCCCGTCTCCAGGTCGTCCAGGGAGACCCGGCGCAGGGGCTGATCACTGGCATCGAACTCCGCCCAGAGATCGGCGAAGCGCCGGCCCAGCGCCGGGTGGTGCTCGTCGCCGGCGATATCCGCCAACGGCCGCAGAACGAAGGCGTAGCGGGTGATCTCGTC
>SLMR01000279.1 GCA_007133445.1 Aquisalimonas sp.
AAGATGCACCCTACGAGTGGCCCGGCCACCGTGGTTGCGTGGCCTATCCGGACCGGGAATGGGCGTCGCGGTGGACCATGCGCGCGCCGGGTGCGTCTCACCTTCTGCCGATTGACCGGCACGGGGCGCAACCGGTGGATCCAACCGCACGGGAGGCCGCGTAGGGTGCATCTCGATGCACCTACACGGAACCTGCCCCAGGTGCGGCATCATGCCGGCATCACAACCCGATCTCCGCGAGAAACGCATCAAACGTCGTGCACAGCCAGGGCACGTGGTCCGTCAGGGTGTGTTCACTGTCCACCAGATGCAGCCGGCTCCGGTGCCGCTGCGCCCAGCCCACCACGATCTCCGGCGGGATGATGGCGTCATGCCAGCCGTGAACCACCTCCGTTAGCCCGGCGCGCGGCGTGGTGTCGCCCGTGTAGCCGGGGATGTCCACCGCCGGCGCCAGCAGGAACAGTGCGCGGGGATTGAGCGAGCCACTGGCAACGGCGGACACGTAGCCGCCCATACTGGAACCCGCCAGCACCAGATCCTGTCCCTCGGGCAGTGACTGCTGAAGGAGATGGCGCACCCGTTCCTCCGGGTCCATGGTGAAACTGTAATCCGGGCTCATGACCGTAAGACCGCGGGCGCGGGCCACATCGGCCAGCGCCGTGATCTTGCGCCCCCAGGGGCCGCTCTCCTTGCCGTGGGCGAAACAGACGGTTGCAGTCATCGGTCGGTGTCCCTCGATCGCTGGTTGGACGGTGGCTGTGGAGCACTGGTTATACTGGGTGTCAGTGTCGCGCTGGACAAGGGAGACGGGCGATGACGACAACGCGTGACGCAATCGTGGATGCGGCCGTGCAACTGGCCGAGGCGTCCAGCTGGGAGCAGGTCCGGCTCTTTGACGTGGCCGAACGCCTGGACGTGCCGCTCGCCGTGGTGCAGGAGCATTTCCGCGAGAAGGAAGAGATCGCCGATGCCTGGTTCGACCGGCCGGACCGGGCGCTGGTCGAGGCGGCCTCGGATCCGACCGTGCAGGCCCTGCCGGCCACGGAGAAGCTGCACTGCCTGATCATGACCTGGCTGGACGCCCAGGCGGATCACCAGCGGGTCGTGCGGGAGATGATCAAGGGGAAGCTGGAGGCCGGGCACCTGCACGTGCAGATTCCGGCCGTGCTGCGGATCAGCCGTACAGTCCAGTGGCTGCGGGAGGCGGCGCACCGGGATGCCGCCGGCGCCATGCGAGGCCTGGAGGAGACGGTGCTGACCAGCATCTTCGTGACCACCTTCGTGAGCTGGATGAACGAGGATACGCACGATTTTCGTCGCACTCGGGCCCGGTTGTCGCGGCTGCTCCACGGCGCGGCCTGGATGTCCCGCTGGGTGCCCGGTTACCATTCCCCGCGGCCGCGGGGGGCGCTGCCGGCGCCGCCCAACAGTTCGCTGGCCCGCGAGGGGGCAACGGACGACTCTGCCGGCGCCCGTGCCTGAACGCCCAGTGATCCGCGAATGATCCGCGAACCGGGAGTCACCCCCTGGATACCCTGACCCACGCCCTCAGCGGGGCCGTTGCGGCCCGTGCTACTGCGCCCCGCCATCCCGGGCCCGATCAGCTGTCGCTGCGCGAGCGCACCTGGATCGGCGGCCTGGCTGGTGCTGCGCCGGACCTGGACATCGTGTTCACCCTGGCAGGGCATGTGCCCTACCTCGAGAACCACAGGGGCATCACCCACTCGCTGCTGCTTATGCCCCTGTGGGCGTGGCTGCTGGCCGTGGTGGCGGCGCTGGCGCTGGGGCGACGCCATCCCTGGCGGGCCTATTACGGGGTGATTCTGCTGGCGCTGTTCATCCATATCCTGGGCGACCTGATCACCAGCTACGGGACGCAGATCCTTGCGCCGTTCACCAACTGGGCACCGGGGTTCAATACCACCTTCATTATCGATCCCTGGTTCAGTGGCGTCCTGCTGGCGGGGTTCCTGGCGAGCCTGTACTGGCGGCCGCGCACCGGAGCCGCCCTCGGACTGGCGGCGGTCATTGCACTGGTGCTGTTCCAGTACAGCCAGTACCGTACCGCGGTGTCGGAGGCCCATGAATGGGCGAACGTGCAGGGCATCACGGATTACGTGGCGGATGCGTATCCACAGCCGTGGTCGCCATTCAACTGGAAGCTGGTGGTGGATCGCGGCGACCGCTACCACATGGCCGTGGTCAATCTCCGGCGGTCCACACCGCCGCGGCAGTTCGATGACGATGCCTTCTTTTTGCTGCGGTTGTGGAGCGTCTATCTGCCGGTGGAGCAGGCCCGGTGGGAGACGTTCCACCGCTATGGGGAAGACGACGACGAGCGCGACCTGGCGCGGGAAGTGATCGCCTCGGACCAGATGGCGTTCTTCCGCTGGTTCGCCAGCTACCCCGCGTTGCAGACCGTCGAACGGCGCAACGGCGACCGGTGCGTGGTGTTCGAGGATCTGCGCTTCCGCCTGGACGGGTTGAGCAACCCCTTCAGCTACGGCATGTGCCGCCCGGATGCCGATGCCGAATGGCGGCGTTACCGCATGGGCGTCGACGGTGATCGCCGAAGGATCTGAATGGAATGAGTGAAGCCACGACAACGACGGATCCGGAATCCAGACCCCTGGCACCGAAGCGCGAGATCGTCGGCTGGGCGATGTTCGACTTCGCCAACCAGGCGTATACGCTGCTGATCATTACCGTGATCTTCGGCGAGCTGTTCACCACGGTGATCGTCGGTGACCGCGGCGACGACTACCGCCTCGGGAACCTGCTCTGGAGCCTGTCGCTGGCCGTGAGCTACCTCCTGGTGGTGGTCTCCGGCCCGGTGTGCGGCGCCATCATGGACTACACCGCCACCAAGAAGCGTTTCCTGTTCGTCAGCTACATCGCCACCGTCACGGCCACGGGGCTGCTCTACTTCGTCGAGCCCGGCTACATCATGCTCGGCGTTATCCTGATCATCTGCTCCAACTTTGCCTACGCCATCGGCGAGAACTTCATCGCCTCCTTTCTGCCGGAACTGGGGCCGGCACGCTCGCTCGGCAGCATCTCGGGGTTCGGGTGGGCCCTCGGGTACATCGGCGGCCTGTTTGCGGCCGGTTTCACGCTCTACTTCCTGGGGGAGGCCACGGCAGAGAACTTCGACCGCATCCGCTGGGTGGGCCCGTTCGCGGCCGGCTTCTTCCTGCTGGCGGCCATTCCCACCTTCGTCTGGGTGCGCGAGCGGGGTACGCCCCAGCCCAAGCCAACGGACCGCAGCTATGTGACGCTTGGCTTCCAGCGCATCGCGGAGACCATCCGCGACATCGCCCGGTTCCGGGATCTGGCCACCTTCCTGGGCTCGCTGCTGTTCGCCATGGCGGGCATCTACATCATCATCACCTACGCCTTCATCTATGGCGCCCAGGTTATCGGCTGGGACGAGGAGACCCGGGTGCAGATGTTCATCGTCGTCCAGATCACCGCCGCTGCGGGGGCCCTGGGCTTCGGAGTGGTGCAGGACCGGATCGGCGCCAAGCCCACGTACCTGATCGCGCTCACGCTGTGGATTCTGGCCATCCTGGCCATCTGGGGCACGCCGGCCATGACCGACGTGGTCAATCGTGTGTTCGGGCTGGACTGGGAGGCGCAGGACCTGTTCCTGGTGGTGGGCTGCCTGGCGGGGGTGAGCCTCGGTTCGACCCAGTCCGCCGGGCGCGCGTTGGTGGGGCTGTTCTCACCCGAGGCCAAAGCGGCGGAGTTCTTCGGCTTCTGGGGGCTGGCCAGCAAGCTGGCGGGCATGTTCGGCACCCTGAGTCTGGGTCTGCTGCAGGCGCAGATCGGCCTGCAGGAATCCATTCTGCTTTGCGCGCTGCTGTTCGCGATCGCGTTCCTGATCTGTCTGGCCGTGAATTCGCAGCGCGCCCAGCAGGCGGCGCGGGAGTGGGATGAGGAGCGTGCCACCGCGACGAGCCGGATCGGTTAGAGTGGAGCCTCACCGGCAACGGCAACCCCGGGGAGTCGCATGAAACAACCGCGTATCGCCATTATCAGCAGCACGTCGGAGAACGCCCAGGAGGCGGAAGTCCAACTGCTGAAACGGTACGACACGGTGCCGCCCAGCGAGGCGGACGTGCTCATCGCCCTCGGCGGTGACGGCCTGATGCTGCGCACCCTCCACCGCTACATGAACCTGGGCAAACCGGTGTTCGGCCTCAACTGCGGCAGCGTTGGCTTCCTCATGAACCGCCTGGACACCGAGGGCCTGTACGAGCGCCTCGCCCAGGCCCAGCCGGTGACCATCAAGCCTCTGCACATGCGTGCCTATACCGCTGCCGGCGAGTGGCGTGAGGCCTACGCCATCAACGAGGTGTCGCTGCTGCGTGAGACCCGCCAGACGGCGAAGATCCGCATCAAGGTCGACGATGTGGTGCGCCTGGAGGAACTGACCTGTGACGGCGTGCTCGTGGCCACCCCGGCCGGCAGCACTGCCTACAACCTGTCGGCCGATGGCCCCATTCTGCCCCTGCGCGGCGGCGTCCTGGCGCTGACCTCCATCGTCGCCTTCCGCCCGCGGCGCTGGCGCGGCGCGGTGCTGCTGAACAGCGCCCACGTGGAATTCGAGATCCTCGAGACGCCGAAGCGCCCCGTGAGCGCCGTGGCCGATTTCACCGAGGTGCGGGACGTGCGCTATGTCAGCATCAGGGAGGATTCCGAGCGGGCCCTAACACTCTGGTTCGATCCGGAGCACAATCTGGAGGAGCGCATCGTCAAGGAGCAGTTCCTGCCTTGAGATGGTCGCGGCTTACGCCCCGCCTACAGGTGCCGGAGAGCGCACGTAGGGTGCATCTTGATGCACCGCAACAGCCTTTGACAGACGGCCTCGGGCGGCGCGTCCGGAGAAGGTGCATCGAGATGCACCCTACGGATTCCGGCCGGGCTGAAGCCCTCCCACAAGGGTCGCTCCGGCACCTGTAGGCGCGGCGTAAGCCGCGACCCGGCAGCGCCGGATGGCGCCAACCATGGGCCTCAGGAGACACCAGGCATGGACCAGGCCACTGCCGACAGCCACACCCGCCATCACCGCATCATCATCATCGGGTCCGGGTTCTCAGGGCTGGGTACGGCCATTCATCTGAAGGGCTACGGGGAAGAGGATTTCCTGGTGCTCGAGAAGGAGGCTGGCGTCGGTGGCACCTGGTGGGTGAATCACTACCCGGGCTGCGCCTGCGACGTGGAGTCGCACCTGTACTCGTTCTCCTTCGAGCTCAATCCCGAGTGGTCGCGGCTTTACGCGACCCAGCCGGAGATCCGCGACTATCTCAACCATTGTGCCGACAAGTACGGCGTCCGGCCCCACGTTCGCCTCAACACCGCCGTGCAGCGCCTGGAGTGGGACGCGCCGCGCCGGCGCTGGCGGGTGGCAACGGATGCCGGCGACTGGACCGCGGATATCGTGGTCTCCGGCATGGGCGGGTTGTCGAAGCCCGCGCTTCCGGATATTCCCGGCATCGAGCGCTTCCGCGGCCATGCCTTCCACTCCCAGCGCTGGGACCACGACTACGACCTGACCGGCAGGCGGGTGGCGGTGATCGGCACCGGTGCCTCGGCCATCCAGTTCGTGCCGCAGATCCAGCCGCAGGTCCAGCGCCTGGATCTCTACCAGCGCACGCCGCCATGGATCGTGCCCAAACCCGATCGCCCCATCCCTCCCTGGAAGCAGCGCCTGTACCGCCGCTGGCCCGCCGCCCAGAAGCTGGTGCGGGGTGCCATCTACGGGGTGCTCGAGGGGCGGGTGCTGCCTTTCGCCATCAATCCGCGGCTCATGGCCTGGCCGCAGCGCCAGGCCATGCGGCACCTGCAGCGCCAGGTGAAGGATCCGGATCTGCGCCGCAGACTGACGCCGGACTACACCTTCGGCTGCAAGCGCGTGCTGATCGCCGACGACTACTATCCGGCGGTCACCCAACCCAACGTCGAACTCGTCACCACCGGCATCCGCGAGATCCGCGAACACGGGATCGTCGACAACGCGGGCCACGAGCGGCAGGTGGATGCCCTCATCTTCGGCACCGGCTTCCATGCCGCCGACCCGATCCCCGAAGGCATGATCATCGGCCGCGATGGCCAGGATCTGGGCGCCCTGTGGCGGGATGGCCCGGCGGCGTACAAGGGCACCACGGTGGCCGGCTTCCCCAACCTGTTCTTCCTAATGGGGCCGAACACGGGCCTGGGGCACAGCTCCGTGGTCTACATGATCGAATCCCAGATCCGCTACGTGATGGACGCGCTGCGGCACATGGACCGGGAGCGCATCGCCAGCCTGGACGTGCTGCCCGAGGCCGAGGCGGCCTACAACGCGCGGGTGCAGGGGAAGCTCGGCAGCGCGGTGTGGAACACCGGCGGCTGCCGCAGCTGGTACCTGCACCCGGTGAGCGGCCGCAACGTCACCCTGTGGCCGGACTTCACCTGGCGCTTCCGGCGCGAGACCCGCCGTTTCGACCCGCAGGCCTATCGGCTGGAGTACGGGGATGCCCCGGCCAGCCGGTGCGGCAGTGCGGGCACGGCCGGCGGCGAGGCGCCCGCGGGGCGTCAGTCGGCGTAGCGCCGCTCGTGATCCAGGATGAACTGCTGCAGGTCTTCCAGATCATGGAAATCCCGGACGCCGATCTCCCCTTCTCGGACCGGCTCGCTGCCCGGGTGGTCACCGTGCAGCCACTGCCAGGTGACCTGGCCCGGGTAGACCAGGGGGATCTCCGTCCATTCCAGCGCGTCCTCGTCCGGGGTGCCGTCGGTGCGAACCGCGACCACATCGGCGCCGTCCACCTCCAGCCCCAGCGTCTGCGGCAGTGACACCCGGTGCCAGCGCGCGCCGACCGCGCCGGAGTGCACCGCGAAGGCGACGTTGTATGTCTCGCCCTCTTCCAGGGTCTTGCTGTCGAGGCTGTTGGGCGCCTCCATGCTGCGGGTCAGCGTGATCCGCCAGCGCCCGTTCTCGTAGCCGCCCTCGGAGCGGATGGCGCCGCGGCTGCCGTCGGGCTGGCGCAGGAAGCGCTGGGGAATGACGTCGCCCTCCTGCCAGTCGTGATCCGGGTCGAACGGCACGGCGTTGTGCTCGGCGATGAAGTACGGGTCGTCCTGGCCGTACTCGCGGTTGATGAGCTTGTCCCAGTCCAGCGCCCGGCGGCCGGTGGTCTCAGGATCGAACATCCAGGTGGGCTGTTC
>SLMR01000190.1 GCA_007133445.1 Aquisalimonas sp.
CTCGAACTCATCTGGCGCCGGCACGAGCCCATGAAGGCGTACGATCTCCTGGACATGCTGCGCGCTGAACGTCGAAGCGCCGCGCCGCCCACGGTCTACCGCGCCCTGGATTTCCTGCTGGAAGAGGGCCTGGTCCATCGCATCGAGTCCCTGAATGCCTACGTGGGGTGCGGTGATCCGGACCGGCCGCACGTCGGGCAATTCCTGATCTGCCAGCACTGCAACGCGGTCGCGGAACTCAATGATGGCGACGTCCACCAGGTTCTTACCGACAAGGCCGAGGCTCTGGGTTTCCAGGTGCAATCCCAGACCATCGAGATCAACGGCTTGTGCCCCGCCTGCCAGGACCAGCGCCAGGTCCTGGATCAGCGTTGAGCATGGCCTCGCGCGGCGGCTGACCGCACGGTCGGCTTGCCCCTGACCGCCATCCGTCATAAGGTTTCAGCTTCACCCACGGAGAAGTGCCTCGTCATGTCTGTATTCACCCGGCGGCTCGGTTTCGCCCTCTGCGTCGGCGGCGCCTCCCTCGTTGCCAGCCCCCTTGCGCTTGCCAACGACACCATGGATCTCAGCGAAGCCTACCGCCTGGCGGTGGAGCAGGATCCGCAGCTGCGCGCGGCCCAGGCCCGCCTGCGCGCCAGCGAGGAGCTGAGCACTCAGGCCCGGGCCCTGTTCCTCCCGGATATCAACGTCCAGGCCGGCGCCGACCAGAACTGGGAAAATACGGAGATCGGCGATGCCGACCGCAACAGCGTGGATTACTGGAGCTGGTCCGCGGGCGTGGAACTGGTGCAGCCGCTGTTCCGTCGGGAGAGCTTCGCCATCGCCGACCAGAACGAGATCCTCCAGGATCAGGCCGGCCTGCAGTACAGTCAGAGCCAGCAGGACATCCTTCTGCGCGTGAGCCAGGCCTACTTCGACATGCTCCTGGCCCAGGACACGCTTGAATTCACGGAAGCGGAACTGGAAGCGGTGGAGACGGAGCTGCGCCGCGCCGAACGCGCACTGGAGGTGGGCAGCGGTACCGTCACCGACCGCGACGAGGCCCAGGCCCGTTTCGACAGTGTCGAGGCTCAGCGCCTGCGCGCCCAGAACGACCTGCAGATCGCCCGGGAGAATCTGCGCAGCGTGATCGGCCGCCCTCCCGGTGAGCTGGCGGGGCTGCGGGACGACTTCACCGCCCAGCCACCATCACCCGATTCCCCCGAGGTCTGGGCCGATCGTGCCGAGCGCAACAACCTGAACGTGCGCCTGTCGGAAGGCGAGTTCCAGCGCTCCCGGGCAGAGATCCGTCGCGTGGACGCGGAGCGCACGCCGCGGGTGGATTTCGTGGCCAGCTACGGTCGCAACTACCAGAGTGACAGCCTCGGCTTTGCCCAACAGCAAGCCGGCATCGATGGCGAAATCGACAGCGAACAGACCCAGGTCGGCGTCAGCGTCTCCATGCCGCTCTACACCGGTGGCCGCATCTCCTCCCAGAGCCGGGAGGCCCAGGCCGAGCGCGACGCCTTCTTCGAGGAATCCATCGACGCCAAGCGCCAGGCCCGCCTGGAAGCGGAATCCGCCTACCTGAACCTGGTCTCCAACCTGCGCCAGATCAGCGCCCTGGAGCAGGCCCTGGCCTCCGTCCTCAGCACCGAGCGCTCCACCCGGCGCGGGCTGGAGGTAGGGCTGCGGACCACGCTGGACGTCCTCAATATCCAGCGGGACCGCTTCGCCACCAAGCGCGACCTCTCCGAGGCGCGTTACAACTACCTGCTGAACTACCTGCAGTTGCAGGTGGCGGTGGGCTCCGGCCTGGACGCCTCCACCGTGGACGACGTCAACTTCTTCCTGGCCGGCGGCGACGACAACGGCGCGGACGACGCAGGCGACCTGGGCGACACGGACTAGCCGGATGGGCGGCGCGCGGCCTTGCGGGCATGGCCCGGGGCACGTCGCCGCGGCAGCGCTCCTGATGGCCGCGGTGACGCTGGGTGGCTGCGCATCGTTCACCGCCATGGACGCGGATCAGGCCTTCAGCGAACCGCCGGAGGCCGTCGAGCTCACCGACGTGCCCTATCACCCCCAGGAAGCCCTGCAGTGCGGTCCCGCCGCGCTGGCGGAGATGCTGGGCTGGAGTGGCCACGAGACCACGCCCGGCGCGCTGAAGGGAGACCTCTTCATCCCGGCACGGGAGGGCACGCTTCAGACCGAGATACTCGCCCAGACCCGGGCGCGCAACCGCGTCGCCTATCAGATCCCCGGCAGCTTCGACGCCCTCCTGGAGGAGCTGCACGCCGGCCACCCGGTGATGGTCTTCCAGAACCTGGGGCTGGGCTGGGTGCCCGTCTGGCACTACGCAGTGCTGGTCGGTTACGAGCCGGAGGACGAGGTGTTCATCCTCCGCTCCGGCGAGCATGAGCGCCACAAGAGCCCCCTGGACCGCTTCCGGCGCACCTGGGAACGGGCGGACCAGTGGGCCGTGGTGGTGATGCCGCCGGACCGTCTGCCCGCCACCGCCGAACCCACGGCATGGCTGCGCGCGGCGCTGGACCTGGAGACCACCGGCCGCACCGACGCCGCCGAGGTCGCCTATCGCACCGGCCTGGAGCGCTGGCCGGAACACGGCGGGCTGCACGTGGCGCTGGTGAACCTGCTGTACGGCCAGAACGATCACCGGGCTGCCGAAGCCGCGGCTCGGGACGGCCTGGAGCACGCTGAGTCGCGCCGCGACGTGCTGCGGAACAACCTCGCCACGCTCCTGCTGGAGCGCGGCGCCTGCAGTGAGGCGGAACGCTTGGCGCGGGAGGCCGCCGAGACCACTGAGGGCCCCTTCGCGGAAGATTTCCGCCGGACCCTGGAGCGGGCCCGGCAACAGAAGACGGCGGGCACCGACTGCGACTGAGCCCGCCACCAGGCGGCTGCTACACTGCCCCGCCGACGCATGATCGAATGTCCTGCACGTAACCATGGAGGCTGCAATGGACGAACAGACCCGCACCGAACTGGAAGCCGCGGCTTTCCGCCAGCTCGTCAGTCACCTGCGCGAACGCACCGACGTTCAGAACCTGGATCTCATGAACCTGGCCGGCTTCTGCCGCAACTGCCTCTCCAAGTGGTACCGGGCCGCCGCCGAGGAGCGCGGCGTGGACATGACCGACGAACAGGCCAAGGAGATCGTCTACGGCATGCCGTACAGCGAGTGGAAGGAGAAGTACCAGAAGTAGCCGGCATCGACGGATGCGGGCATGCGGCGCCCACCGCAATGATATAAAATAACGATTTCCCCGCGACCGCTCTGATCCCTACATGCCCCGTCTTGCCATCGCTGCCACCGCCGGCCTGTTTCTGCTTTCCGGGTTCGCCGCCCTGGTGTATCAGGTGCTGTGGGTCCGCGAACTCGGCCTGCTGTTCGGTAACACCGCCCAGGCCGCGGCGCTGGCCATTGCCATCTTCTTTGCCGGTCTCGCCGCCGGCGGCTGGGTATGGGGGCGCGCCGCCCCCCGGGTGCGCTCGCCCCTGAGAGCGTTCGGCCTGCTGGAGATCGGCGTCGCCGCCACCGCCCTCGGCCACTTCTTCCTGCTGGATCTCTACCATGCCATCTACCCGGCGCTGTTCACGGCTGCGGACGGGACCGACTGGGCCGTCACCGCGCTGCGGGCGGGGCTGGGTGCGCTGGTTCTGTTCCCGCCCGCCTTTCTCATGGGCGGCACCCTGCCCATGATGGGCCAGCACCTGGTCCGCCTCACGGGCCGGCTGGCCACCACCGGCACCGCGGTCTATGCCCTCAACACCTTCGGCTCGGCCCTGGGCGCGCTGGCCGCTGGCTTCCTGCTGCCGCCGCTGCTCGGGTTCAGCGGCGCCTACGCCCTCGCCATCGGCATCGACCTGGCCGTGGGCATCGCCGCGGTGACCATGGCCGCCTATGCCATCGGACACACCCGGCGTGGCTCGGGCCAGAAGGAACGCCAGCGGCGGCGCAGCCGGTCCGCCCGCACTGCTGCCCCGGACAACGCGGTCGAGACACCCGCACCTGCGATCGCGGCGCTGCCGTACAGGCTGATCCTGCTGGTGGCCTTCGTCTCCGGCATGGCCACCCTGGGCGTCGAAGTCCTCTGGACGCGGCTGTTCTCGCAGGTGCTGCAGAACTCGGTGTACACCTACGCGGTCGTGCTGGTGGCCTTCCTGCTGGCACTGTCACTGGGCTCACTGGCGGCAAACGCCCTGGCGCGGCTCCTGCGCCCGTCACCCCGGCATCTGCTGCTGGGCATCCTGGCGGCCTCGGCCGTGGTCACCGCCGCGTCCCCCTGGGCCTTCCATGCCGTGACCGGTGGTCTCGCCTACGTGGGCGCCGGCGCATCGTGGTTCCAGTACCTGGCGGCCGTGTCCACGGTGGCGCTGCTGATCATGGTGCTGCCCGGTATCCTGCTTGGCATCACGCTGCCATACCTACTGCGCCTGGCCGAAGGGGCGAACCCCGAACCGGGCGAGATCCTGGGGCGCCTGGTGGCGGCCAACACCTCCGGCGCCATACTCGGTTCCCTGGCCGCCGGTTTCCTGCTGCTCCCCTGGCTCGGCGTCAGCGGCAGCCTGCTCGCGCTGGCGGCACTCTACCCGGCGCTGATGGTGCCGGTGCTGCTGCGGGAACCGCTCCCTCTGCCGCGGCGACTCGCCTGGGCGGCGCCCGCCGCGGCAGCGGCCGTGGCACTGCTGATGGTACGCATCGACGGTCCGGCAGCCACGCGGGTCAACACCGACGCCGGCGAGGAGCTGTTGGAGCTGATCGAGGGCACCCACTCCACCGCCGCGGTGATCGAGCGCGGGCCACACCGGCTGATCCGCGTGAACAACTTCTACACCCTGGGCGGCACCGGGGCGCTGGAATCCGAACGCAATCAGACACTCATTCCCATGCTCACCCATCCCGAACCGCGCCGGGTGTTCTATCTCGGCATGGGGACGGGCATCACAGCGGGCACGTCGCTGCTGTTCCCGGTGGAGCGGGTAGATGTCTGCGAGCTGCTGCCGGAAGTGGTGGAACTGGCGGAGCGCCACTTCCGGCCCTGGACGGAAGGCCTGTTCGACGACGAGCGGGTGACCATCCGCGCCGAAGACGGACAGCATTGCCTGCGCCATGCCGACACCCGGTACGACCTGATCATCAGCGACCTGTTCACCCCCTGGAAGGCAGGCACGGGCAACCTCTACACCCTGGAGCACTACCGCACCGGGCGGGAGCGCCTCGCGGACGACGGCCTGTTCGTCCAGTGGCTGCCGCTCTACCAGCTCACGGAGAAGGAGCTCGCCGCCATCGCCCGCACCATGCAGGCGGTGTTTCCGCAGGTGGTGATGTGGCGGGGGGATCTCTTCGCCGATGGCTCCATCGTGGCCCTGGTGGGCACCGAGGACGGCGTCAGCGTCGACCCGGACGCCCTCGTGGGCCACGGCCGCGCGCTGGCGGACAACCCGGCCCTGCCGGAGGACCTGCTGCGCGCCGTCAGCCTGCGCTTCTACGCCGGCAACGTCAGCGCCAGCGGCCTGTTCGACGAGGCACCGCTGAACACCCACGACCAGCCGGTGGTGGAGTACTCGGCGCCCAGAAGCCAGCGCCGGGTGCAGGCCGGCGAGGACACCTGGGTGACCGGTTCGCAGCTCGGCCTGCTCTACCGGGAACTCCTGCAGCGGACGCCACCGGAGCAGGACCCGTACCTGACGCCATTGCGGGACGAGGATCACGACTTCGTACGGGCCGGGCAGCACTACTACTTCTACAACGTGCTGCGGTTCAACGAACGCCACGACCTGGCCCAACGGCAGCTGCAGCAGTTCCTGGCGCTGACGCCCTTCGATCAGCCACCGCCGGATCCGGACAGCCCGGAGACCCGCTCACGCTGGGAAGAGGGCCGGTAACCGGCGGGCCCGACGCCCTCGTCAGCGCCGCGGCAGGAGCCGCAGCAGCGCGAGGCCCACGACGATGGCCACGAACGCGGGCCCGAAGGGCAGGTCCCCCACCAGGGCGATGACGAATGCCCCGAGGTAGGCCAGCAGGCCGATCAGCGCCGACAGCACCACCGCGGCCCGCCAGCCCGGCGCCAGGGCGAACGCCACCCAGGGCGCCACGAAGATCAGCGCGAAGGCCGCCATCACGCCCATGGCCATGGACGCCAGCGCCACCCCGGCGGCCACCAGGATGTTGAACCCGAACCCCAGCGCCGCCACCGGCCGCCCGTTGGCCCGGTCGTGGCCGGGGAACAGGCGGGCGCGCAGGAGCCGCGGTGACAGCCACGGCATCGCCACGGCGAACACCACGGCGAACGCCAGCGCCGTGAGCAGCTGATCCACGCCGGTGAAATAGAGCTGGCCGTCCACCAGGGTCTGCGCCAGGGTGCGGGCATGGTGGCTGAACTGCGACCCCAGGATCATGGCCGCCCAGCCGCCCAGGATCATGACGGCGTAGAGGTCATTGCCGGTGCGCCGCACCAGCCCGCGGGCCGCGACACCGCTACCGGCGACAGCGAGGGCGGCCACCACTGGCGTCACCCCCAGCAGGCTGCCGATGACACCACCGGCGCCGCCCAGGTGCGCAAACCCCAGCGCCGCCAGCCACTCTTCGCGCATGCGCAGGTACAGCCCGAGCACCGGCAGCACCGCGGCGAACACCAGGCCGGTGAAGAACGGCAGCCGGAACAGCGGATCGAACAGCAGATCCCACGGCATCAGTTGATCTCCACCATGCGGTCGACCACCTGGGTGAGGAAGTCACGCTCGTGGGAGATCACCAGCGCCGCCCGACCCGGCTCCAGGGAGCGCAGGGTATCCGCGAGCAGCGCCTCGCCATCCGTATCCAGGTTATTGGTGGGCTCGTCCAGCAGCAGCAGATCCGCCGGATGGCCGATGGCGGCCCAGACCATGAGCAGCTGCTGCTGCCCCCCGCTCAGGCGATCCACGCGCACGTCCAGCAGCGCGGCCAGCCGGGGCGGTAGGGCATCCTGACGGACATCCATCAGCCGCAGCACCTCGCGCACGCGCAGGGGAATCTCGGTACTCGCGATACCGGAGTTCAGCCCGTACTGGGGCTGGTAGGCGACGCGGAGTCCGTCGCGTCGCGTCACCACGCCGTCGAACACCGTGGCCTCGCCGGTAAGCACGCGCATGACCGTGGACTTGCCGCAGCCATTGGGCCCCACCAGCCCGACCACCTCGCCGGACTCAACGAAAAA
>SLMR01000124.1 GCA_007133445.1 Aquisalimonas sp.
AGGAACCGCGCCAGGCGGCGACGTCACTGCTCGCCGAGGCGGAACACTATCCGGTGGCGATCCTGTTCGGGCGCGAGCGCACGGGGCTCACCAATGAGGAAATGGACCGCTGTCACCGGCTGGTCCATATCCCGGCCAATCCCGAGTACAGCTCGCTCAACATCGCCGCGTCCGTGCAGGTCATGGCCTACGAACTGCGTATGGCCAGTCGCGCTGGCGTCCCGGTGGCGCAACCCAGCTCCGAGTGGCCTCCGGCGACGGCCGATGACATGGAACGGCTGTTCGAGCATCTGGAGCGGGTTCTCCAGCGCATCGATTTTCTGGACCCCGCCAACCCGCGTGCGCTCATGCGCCGACTGCGGCTGTTCTTGGGCCGTGCGCGCCCGGATCACAACGAGATGCAGATCCTGCGAGGGATTCTGGCGCACGTGGAGAAATCCCTGTCGGCCACTGACCGCCGGGAGTGATTGTGCAGAAACCGGGGGATTGGCTACTATTGGCGCTACCATGACCGGATTCGCTCACTGGCTCTGTTGCCATCCCGCCTGTTGTCGACGCTGCTGCGTCTGCAGTTGACTGCTGCCCGTTGATTTCCGAGCCAGAAGCCTGCACCACTCCGGACAAGGACACTCCCCATGTTCAAGCGTATTCGAGAGGACATCCGGTGCGTCACCGAACGTGATCCGGCAGCCCGTAACGCCTTTGAGGTGCTGACCTGCTACCCCGGTCTGCACGCGCTGCTGTGGCACCGCCTATGCCATCGCCTCTGGCACTGGCGCCTGCGCTGGCTGGCGCGTTTTATTTCACTGATCTCGCGCTGGATGACCGGCATCGAGATCCACCCCGGTGCCCGCATCGGCCGGCGGTTCTTCATCGACCACGGCATGGGCGTGGTCATCGGCGAGACGGCGGAGATCGGCGATGACTGCACGCTCTATCATGGTGTCACACTCGGTGGCACCAGCTTGGAGCAGGGCAAACGCCACCCCAGCCTGCAGGATGACGTGGTCATCGGTGCGGGCGCCAAGGTTCTTGGCCCGCTGACCGTGGGGGCCGGAGCGCGTATCGGCTCCAATGCCGTGGTGATCAAGGACGTTCCCGCCGGTGCGACCATGGTCGGCATCCCGGCGCGGATCGCCGGGCGGCCGGAGGAGAAGACGCCGCAGCGCGAGGCCACGGCGCGCAAGATCGGCTTCGACGCCTACGGCACCACGGACATGCCGGATCCGGTCAGCCAGGCCATCAATTCCATCCTCGATCACATTCACGTGACCGACGAACGCCTGGTGGAGATGTGCCGCGCCATTCACGAAATGGGCGGCTCGCTGCCCGACGCGCGTATTCCGGATCTCGACTGCAGCAAGTTCGAGAACGGTGAAACGGACGGCGAGCAGCAGGTGGCCGCCACTGCGGCGGACAACGAGGGTACGGGTGAGCAGTCCCGCTGAGGCGCCCTATCTGGACTATGCCGCCACCACCCCGGTGGACCCGCGGGTCAGCCGCCGCATGGCGGCCTGCCTGGAGAAGGAGGGTACCTTCGGTAACCCGTCATCGCTCCATCCCTGGGGCCGCGCTGCCGCGACCCTGGTGGAGCAGGCGGCCGCCCAGGTGGGGGCGTTGATCCAGGCGGACCCCGACGGGGTCGTCTGGACCTCCGGCGCCACCGAATCCAACAACCTGGCGATCCTCGGTGCCGGGCGTTTCGCCGCGCGCCGGGGGCGTGGTCGGCACGTGATTTCCTCGAAGACGGAGCATGCCGCCGTGCTCGAGCCCCTGCAGCAGCTGGAACGGGAAGGCATGGAGGTGACGCTGCTGCCGCCGGAGCCGGACGGCAGCGTCTCGCCGGATGCGGTGGCCGCCGCGCTGCGGGATGACACCGTGCTGGTGTCCCTCATGCACGTGAACAACGAGACCGGCAGCGTGCATGACATCGCCGCCATCGGCGACCTGCTCCGCGACCATCCGGCGCGCCTGCACGTGGACGCCGCCCAGAGCGCCGGGCGGCTGCCCATCGAGGCCGATGCCCGGGGCGTGGACCTGCTGTCCCTGTCCGGCCACAAGGTGTACGGCCCCAAGGGGGTTGGCGTGCTGTGGCTGCGGCGGCGTCCGCGGGTGCGGCTGGAGCCGCTCTTCCACGGCGGCGGCCAGCAGGGGGGTGTGCGGCCCGGTACCCTGGCGCCGCACCTGATTGCGGGCATGGGCGAGGCGTGCGCCATCGCCGCCGCGGAGTGCGACACCGAGGCGCCGCGGCTGGCAGCCCTGCGGGACCGTCTGGCGGAGCGGCTGCTGGCCCTTGAGGGCGTCGTCCTGAACGGGCAGGCCCGCGGCTGTCCGCACGTGCTCAACGTGAGTATTGGCTGCATCAACGGTGACGCGCTGCAGGAGGCGCTGGCGGGGCTGGGCGTCTCGGCCGGCTCGGCATGCAGCTCGTCGGATCGCGGCGCCTCCCACGTCCTGCGTGCGCTGGGCGTGCCCGACGCCCTGGCCCACAGCACATTGCGCTTCAGCCTGGGGCGCTGGACCTCCGAGGCCGAGGTCGATGCTGCGGCGGCGCAGGTCACCACGGAAGTTCAGCGGCTGCGCGGATTGTCGCCGGCATGGCGTGAATTCCGTGCCGGTGCCAGCCTCGCGGAGCTCTACGGCAACACTGCGGGGCGCGGCGGAGCGTCCATGGCTGGGCGTCCCCCGGGGGGTGGCGGGGCATGACCCTTGACGGGCTGGCTCGCGAGCACTTCGAGCTCCCGCGCAACGCGTCGGGCTTGCTGGAACCGGGGCCCACGGTCGGCACGGGTGCAGCCGGTAAGGTACAATCTGGCATATACGTTGTGTTCCAGGTACGCGTCTCCGTTGACGGGCGTATCGACGCCGCGCGGTGGGAATGCATGGGGCCGCCGGCGGCCATCGCTGCGGCGAGCTGGCTGTCGGAGCAGCTGGAGGGCAGGAGTCTCGCGGAGGCCGAGCAGTGGACCGCGCTGGCGCTGGGCGACGCGTTGAACCTGGGCCCGGAAGCATTGTCTGGTGTGTTACCCGTGGAAGATGCGTTGCAGGCGTCGCTGCGGGCGTTGCGGAAGCGCTGAGCAGCCTGCTCGAGTTGCGCGCGCTCCCGGAGCGATGACCGAGTCGGAGGTGGTGATTCAATGGCGATCCAGTTGACTGAAGCGGCGGCGCGCCACGTCAGGAATCGCGCCGGGCAGGAAGGGCGACCCGAAAGCCTGCGGCTGGGCGTACGTACCAGCGGTTGCTCCGGCTTCATGTATACCGTGGATTTTGCCGATGGCGTGGATGATGGCGACATCGTATTCGAGCAGCATGGCGTGCGGGTGGTGGTCAGCCGCAAGAGCCTGCCGTTTCTCGATGGCATGGAAGTGGACTATATCCAGGAGGGCTTGAACCAGCGGTTCGATTTCCGGAATCCGAACGTCAAGGACATGTGCGGTTGTGGGGAGAGTTTCACGGTCTGATCGCCGTGCAAGCGGTAAATTGCCGCCATTCCGTGCAACCGTTACACTGAGCGCCGCTCTGGGCGGGTGCCGGGCGTGCCAGGGGGGCAATGCCGCAGGTGCCCGTTTTTACATTGGATTTTTTACCTGACTGATATACACGAACACGGAGTTTCCGGATGGCCGTTGAACGTACCCTTTCCATCGTCAAGCCTGATGCCGTCGCCAAGAACGTGATCGGCGAACTCTACACCCGGTTCGAAAAGGCCGGCCTGAAGATTGTCGCCGCGCGCATGATTCACATGAGCCGCGAGCAGGCCGAAGGCTTCTATGCCGTGCACAAGGAGCGTCCGTTCTTCAATGATCTGGTCGGCTTCATGACCTCCGGCCCTGTCATGGTGCAGGTGCTGGAGGGCGAGGACGCCATCCGCAAGAACCGGGAGATCATGGGCGCGACCAATCCCAAGGAAGCCCTGGCCGGCACCATTCGCCACGATTACGCGGAGAGCATCGACGCCAATGCGGCCCACGGCTCCGACTCCCCGGAGACCGCGGCGCAGGAAATCGAGTTCTTCTTCAAGGCCGATGAAATCTGTTCCCGTTAAGGTTGTTGCCGAGAACGCACCCGGCGCCGGCGCGGCCCCGCAGAAACTGAATCTGCTGGGGCTGGACCGCGCCGGTCTGGAAGGGCTTTTCGCCGAGTTGGGCGAGAAACCCTTCCGCGCGTCCCAGATTCTGAAATGGGTCCACCAGCGTGGTGTGACCGAATTCGACGCCATGACCGATCTCAGCAAAGCGCTGCGGGCCAAGCTTGCCGAGCGCGCCGAGGTGCGCGTGCCCGAGCCGGTCATGGACCAGACCTCAAGCGACGGTACCCGCAAGTGGTTGCTCCAGCTTGACGGCTCCAATGCCATCGAGGCCGTGTTGATCCCGGAGAAGAACCGGGAGACCCTGTGCATCTCCTCCCAGGTGGGCTGTGCCCTTGAATGCAGCTTCTGCTCCACGGGCTACCAGGGATTCAACCGCAACCTCTCCACCGCGGAAATCATCGGTCAGCTCTGGTACGTGACCCGTATGCTGGAGCGCGAAGGCACGGGGCGACAGGTGACCAACGTGGTGTTCATGGGCATGGGCGAGCCCCTGCTCAACTTCAAGAACGTGGTTCCGGCCTCGGAACTGATGAAGGATGATCACGCCTACGGCCTGTCCAAGCGGCGCGTCACCCTGAGCACCTCCGGCGTGATTCCCTACCTGGACCGGCTCACGGAGGTGAGCGACATCAGTCTGGCGGTATCGCTGCACGCGCCCAATGATGAGCTGCGCGACGAGCTGGTGCCCATCAACAAGAAGTACCCCATTGCCGAGCTGCTGGCGGCGTGTCGCCGGTACATCGCCGACAAACCCCACCGCAGCATTACCTGGGAGTACGTCATGCTGGACGGGGTCAATGATTCCGACGCCCACGCGCGCCAGCTGGCGCGGCTGCTCAAGGGGATCCCGTCCAAGGTGAACCTGATTCCCTTCAACCCGTTTCCGGAGGCGCCGTACGAGCGCTCCAGCGACGAGCGCATCCGTGCCTTCAGCAACATCATCAGCAGCGCCGGGCTGGTGGCCACGACCCGCAAGACCCGGGGCGACGACATCGACGGCGCTTGTGGTCAGCTGGTCGGCAAGGTCGCCGACCGCACCCGGCGACAACAGAAGCGCGCCCAGCGGGCGCAGGCAGGATCCGTATGAGCCATGGAACAGGGACGTCACTGCTGGGTCTGGTGTTGATCGCTGCGCTGCTGGCGGGTTGTGCCTCCGGCGGCGACCAGCGGGAAGCCTCGCGGATCAATACCCAGCTGGGCATCAACTACCTGCAGCAGGGCAACCTCAACCAGGCCAACGAGTCTCTGGAGAAGGCGCTCTCGCAGAACCGGCGGAACGCGGAGGCGCACGCCGCCATGGGGGTCCTGTCCGAACGGCTGGAGAAGTACGAGGACGCCGACCACCATTACCGCCGTTCCCTCCGGCTGGATGATGAGCAACCCTCCGTGCGGAACAATTACGGTCGCTTCCTCTGCAACCGGGAACGTTACGAGGAGGCCGAGGAGCAGTTCCAGCGTGCCATCGAGGATCCGCTCTACGAGCGTCGGCACGTGGCCCTGGCCAACGCGGGTCTGTGTGCCCTGCAGGCCGGCCGCAAGGACGACGCGGAGGAATTCCTGCGCCACTCCCTCGAGCGACAGCCTGATTTTGCGCCGGCGCTGCGCCGCCTGGCGGAACTGCGCTATGAGAGCGGTGATTACGTCTCGGCGCGCGGATATTATCAGCGCTTCATCGAGCAGAGCAGCCAGAACGCGGCCACGCTGCTGCTGGGCGTGCGGATCGAAGAGGCGCTGGACAACCTCGACGATGCGGCGAGCTACGCGCTGCGGCTGCGGTCGCAGTTCCCTGACTCCGACGAAGCGCAGGAACTGCGCCGGGTGGATATCGAATGACTCAGGACGATACCGGGCGTAACGCGCTTGAGCACGATGTCCCCGCGCTGGGTGCCGCGCTGCGCGCCGCGCGTGTGGATCGCGGCATGAGCGTTCAGGACGTCGCCACCGCCCTCCACCTGGATGCGCGAACCATTGAAGCCCTTGAGACCGAGGAGTGGGACGCTCTCCCCCCGGGGCCCTTCACGCGGGGCTATGTCCGCGCCTATGCCAAGCTGCTTGAGCTGGATGATCTGGTGGAGCGGCACCTGGGAGGGGTTGTGCGCGAGCAGTCGGCACCCCTGAAGATCAAGGCGCCGATGGAGACCGCACCCCAGATGCCGCGGCTGGTTGCACGTACCGGCGTTGCGTTGGTCGCCGTCGGGCTTGTTGCCGCCGGTGGCTGGTGGTTCCTGGACCGCACCGCCCCGTTTCTCTCCAGTGAACCGCCGCCTGAACTGACCCAGTCGGATGATGAGATCCCTGGCCCCGATGGTGAGGTGCCTGCCCTGGAGGACGACGTCGATCCGGACGCGCTTCCGGAAGAGGACGTCGCCGAAGCTCCGGACGCACCGGTAGGCGACGATTCGGAGGTTCTGGGTGACGATGACGAGGTCGAGCTGGCGGACGAGGCGCCTGCCGACCTTCCCGATCCGGACAGTGCTCCCGGCGAAGCACTGGATGGGCCGGACCCGGACGTGGCCCTGGGCGACGACGCCGGTGACTTCGGCGATGATCCGCTGCTTCCGGACGACCAGCCGGGCGATCCGGTGGAGCAGGAACTGGCCGATGGCGGCGTGATTACGCCCGAGGGCATGGATACCGGCGAGGAGGTGCCGGCACCGGAGATGGATCCCGGCGACGACGGTTTCGATGTGGCCGAGGATGTCGCGCCGGATGACGAGGGCACCATGGAAGAGGTCCCCGACGACGAGGTACCCGAGGACGATGCGGATATTGCGCTGGAAACCCCGGCCGAGGATGACGACGCCGCGCCCCTCGATGATCCCGATCAGCTGGTGCTGGAGTTCAGCGGGCCGTCCTGGATGGAGGTGACCGACGCCCGCGGCGAACGGATTCTCTACGGCCTGGTGCAGGAAGAGGGCGAGCAGACCCTGGAAGGCGAGGCGCCGTTCTCGGTGGTGATCGGTGACGTCACCCAGGTCAATGTCTACTACCAGGACAGCGAGGTGGACCTGGGCCCCGATGACGCGGGTCGGGTGGTGCGCGTGGAGGTGCCCTGACCCGCCACGGTGGTCCCTGTCGCCGGCGTGCTGGCGGCG
>SLMR01000305.1 GCA_007133445.1 Aquisalimonas sp.
CCCTGCAACACACATCACATCCGCTCGTACAGCGCCGCGATGCCCTGGCCACCGCCGATGCACATGGTCACCACCGCGTAACGGCCGCCGGTGCGCTGGAGCTCGTAGAGCGCCTTGACCGTCAGGTTGGCACCCGTGGCACCGATGGGGTGCCCGAGGGAAATGCCACTGCCGTTGGGGTTGACCTTGTCCATGTCCAGTTCCAGATCCCGGCAGACCGCCAGGGCCTGGGCGGCGAAGGCCTCGTTGATTTCCCACACGTCGATGGCGTCCCGGCTCACGCCGGTGCGCTCCAGCAGCGTGCGCACCGCCGGCACCGGGCCGATGCCCATGTACTTGGGATCCACGGCAGCAACGGTGGCATCCACCAGACGCGCCAGGGGCTTCACCCCGGCCTGCTGCGCCGCGCCGGCCTCCATCATGGTCACCGCGGCGGCTCCGTCGTTCAGCGACGAGGCGTTACCGGCGGTCACGGTGCCACCCTCGCGCTTGAACACCGGCTTCATGCCCGCCAGGCCTTCCACGCTGGTGTCGCGTCGCGGCCCTTCGTCAGTATCGAACACCTTGGTGCCCTTCCGGCTCTTGATCTCGATGGGCAGGATCTGGTCCTTGAACCGCCCGCCGTCGATGGCGTCGGCAGCGCGCCGATGGCTCTCGGCCGCCAGGGCGTCCTGGTCTTCCCGGCTCACACCCCACTTCTCGGCCACGTTCTCGGCGGTAATGCCCATGTGGCACTTGTCGAAGGGGTCGGTGAGGGCACCCACCATGGCGTCCAGCATCACGCCATCACCCATGCGCTGCCCCCAGCGCCCGGTGGGCAGCCAGTACGGCGCGCGGGACATGGCGTCGGCGCCACCACCGACCACGCAGTCGGCGTCGCCGCTGCGGATATAGCTGGCGGCGGTCACAATGGCCTGCAGACCGCTGCCGCAGAGACGGTTCAGCGTCAGTGCGGGGGTGTTCTGCGCAAGGCCGCCGTTAATGGTGGCGACCCGGGCCAGGTACATGTCCCGGGGCTCGGTGTGGATCACGTTGCCGAACACTACGTGCCCGACCTGCTCCGGATCCACGCCGGCGCGGCGCACGGACTCACGCAGCACGTCGGCAGCGAGATCGCCCAGGGAGACATCCTTCAACCCTCCTCCGTAAGTACCGATCGCCGTCCGTGTTCCTCCAACCACTACAACTTCGCGGGTCATGACTCCACCTCCTCGCATTGTTGCCGGCGCCGCGCGGGGCGCCCGTTCGCCGGTCCGCAATCGCCGGCAGGGCATTGTAGACAGCCCCCGGACGGGTGTCGATTACCCGCCCGCGCGCCGCTGCATGGATCGGCGTCAGCTTGAACGCTCCCGTCGCCCGGGGCAGAATAATCCCCCGCCACAGGTGCGCAACCGACGATCCGCAGGGCCGAAGAACGAGCCGCAAAACGGCACGAATGGAACCCGTCTCGCCCTCGCGTTGATCGCCACGCCCCGGTGCGCCTCAAAACGGATAACGCGGCAGCCCACTAGGGCGCCCCCGCCGGCCTTCGGCGGAACGGTTATACTCAGGCTGAACGGGGGCGACTGTGCCCGCTGAAGCCGCCCGGCCACGGCCCGTGGCACCCCAACCGGGTGTCGGGACCAAAAGTCCTCACGGGGTGTGGCGTGAACCATGAGAGGAGGACGCATGACCGGACACATCTCTTACCCCAGCAGCGGCGAAAAGATCTCCGTCAAGAACGGCCAGATTCAGGTCCCCGACAATCCCATTCTCGGTTACGTGGAAGGTGACGGCATCGGGCCGGACATTACCAAGGCGTCCATGCGCATCTGGGATGCCGCCGTGGAGAAGGCCTACGGGGGCAAGCGCAAGATCCACTGGGCCGAGCTGTTCATGGGTGAAAAGGCCGCCGGCCTGTACGACGGCGACTACTTCCCGGACGAGACCAAGGAGGCGCTGAAGGATCTGCTGGTGTCCATCAAGGGTCCCCTCACCACGCCGGTGGGTGGCGGCTTCCGCTCCCTGAACGTCGCCCTGCGCCAGGATCTCGACCTCTACGCATGCGTGCGCCCGGTCCGCCACTACGCGGGCGTCCCCTCGCCGCTGCGTCACCCGGAAGACGTGGACGTGGTGATCTTCCGGGAGAACACGGAGGACGTCTACGCCGGCATCGAATACCAGTCCGGCACGGACGAAAACCGCAAGGTCGCCGACTTCCTGCGCAAGGAAATGGGCGAGCGCTTCTTCGAGGATGCCGGCATCGGCGTCAAGCCGATCTCCGAGTTCGGCACCAAGCGCCTGGTGCGCAAGGCGATCCAGTTCGCCATCGACAACAACCGCGAGAGCGTGACCCTGGTCCACAAGGGCAACATCATGAAGTTCACCGAGGGGGCGTTCCGCTCCTGGGGTTATGAGCTTGCCCGCGAGGAATTCGGTGACGTCACCATCACCGAGGAGGAGCTCTACTCCACCTACGGTGGCAAGCGCCCCGAGGGCAAGGTGGTGATCAAGGACCGCATCGCCGACATCATCTTCCAGATGATGCTGCTGCGGCCCAACGAGTTCGACGTCATCGCCACCATGAACCTCAACGGCGACTACCTCTCCGACGCGGTGGCCGCCGAGGTCGGCGGTGTCGGCATCGCCCCCGGCGCCAACATGAGCGATAACGTCGCCGTGTTCGAGGCCACCCACGGCACCGCACCCAAGTACGCCAACCAGGACAAGGTCAACCCCGGTTCCCTGCTCTTCTCCGGCGTGATGATGCTGCACCACATCGGCTGGTCCGAGGCCGCCGACCTCATCAGCGCCGCCTACGAGGAGGTGGTCACCAGCAAGATCGTCACCTACGACTTCGCACGCCAGATCGAGGGCGCCTCGGAGGTGCGCACCAGCCAGTTCGCCGACGCAATCATCGCCGAGATGCAGGGGGGCCTGGATCTGGAGCAGTTCCGCTCCGAGCGCGACCAGGCCATCGAGAAGGACCGCAAGACCCGCGAACTGCGTCGGGTGACCTCGCCGCTGGAGGAAATGGTCGCCTCCGGGCGCATCCCCCACACCGTGGGCGATCTGATGAACCCCAACCCGGTGTCCGTGCCGGCCGACACCAGCGTCGAGGACGCCATGCACCTGATGCGCGAGAAGCGCATCAGCAGCGTCATCGTGCGCCCCGGCGACGATGGCGATTGGGGCATCATGACCCAGCGCGACGTGCTCGCCCGCATCGTCCAGCCGAGCCGCCGGCCGAGCACCGTCAAGGTGGGTGAAGTGGCCTCCAAGCCGCTGGTCACGGTCCCGGTGGACATGACGCTGAACGAGTGCGCCGAGAAGATGGGTACCAGCAACATCCGCCGCTGCGCCGTCAAGGACAAGGAGCAGGAGCCCATCGGCATCATCTCCGATACGGACATCTTCGCCAGCGTCGAGCAGTTCGGCCTGCCGGAGTAACACCGCCGGCAGCGGATGCCGCAACGTGAGAGTCCGGACCTTCGGGGCTGAAACCCTCCCGGGCGAATCCGGTGAGAGGGTCTTCAGCCCCGACGTTTCTTGCGGCATGCCCGGCCGACGCCCACTTGCACACCGAGGCCGTGATGAACGAGCGAACCGCTGCCGACCAGCCCCTGCGCGAGGATATCCGCGAACTCGGGGAGCTCCTGGGTGACGTCATCCGCGAGCAGGGCAGCGAGTCCCTGTTCGACACGGTGGAGACCGTCCGCCGCCTGGCGAAACAGGCCCGCGGCGGGGACCAGACCGCCGCCCGGGAACTCGAAGAGACCCTCACCGGGCTGGAGGACGACCGCATCATGCCCGTGGTGCGCGCGTTCTCGCACTTTCTCAACCTCGCCAACATCGCCGAGCAGCACCACCGGGTTCGCCGCAGCCGCGCCTGGGCGCGCGATCCCGACTCCGGGCCGCTGCGCGGCTCCCTGGAGGAAGGCTTCGAGCGGGTGGCGGCCACCGCCGATGCCGATGCCCTCTACGACGCCGTGTGCAACATGCAGGTGGGCCTGGTCCTGACGGCGCACCCCACGGAGGTTACCCGCCGCACCCTGCTGCAGAAGCACAACCGCATCGCCAGCATGCTGGAAACCCAGGACCGCCAGGATCTGACTCCGGAGGAGAGCGACGAACTTTCCCGAGCCCTCAAGGGCGAGGTGACCGCCGCCTGGTACACCGACGAGATCCGCCAGCGGCGCCCGTCGCCACTGGATGAGGCGCGCTGGGGCTACGCCGTGGTGGAACAGACCCTCTGGGACGCCATCCCCCGACACGCACGCCGCATGGACCGCATGCTCCGTCACTACACCGGCCGGGGCCTGCCGCTGGACGTCGCGCCCATCCGCTTCGGTTCCTGGATGGGCGGCGACCGCGACGGCAACCCGCGCGTCACGGCGCGGGTGACGCGGGACGCCTGTCTTCTGGCCCGCTGGCAGGCCGCCAGTCTCTATGATCGTGAAATCGGCCTGCTGATCTCGGAGCTGTCGCTGCAGTGCCGGGATTCGGAACTGAGCGAACAGGTGGGAGACGCCTGGGAGCCCTATCGCGTCATGCTCAAGCGGGTCCGTGCGCGCCTGCGGCTGACCCTGCGCTGGCTGGAGGCGCGCCTGGAAGGCAAGGCCGCCGCCGAGGGCGAGATCTACCAGAGCGTGGACGACCTCAGGAAACCACTGCTGGAATGCTACCACTCCCTGCACCGATGCGGTGCCGGCGTGGTCGCCGATGGCCGCCTGCTGGACCTGCTGCGCCGGCTGAGCTGCTTCGGCCTGACCCTGATGCGCATCGACATCCGCCAGGAGGCCGGGCGTCACACCGCGGCGCTGGCAGCCATCACCCGGGAGCTGGATCTGGGTGACTACGCCGCCTGGGACGAGTCGGCGCGCCAGGCGTTCCTGATCCGCGAACTGAACAACCCGCGCCCGCTGATCCCGCGCGGCTTCGCCCCCGACGAGGAGATTCAGGAGACCCTGGACACGTTCCGGGTCATCGCCGAGCAGGGCCCGGAGAGCCTCGGCGCCTACGTGATCTCCATGGCGGCCACGCCCTCGGACATACTCGCCGTGGAGCTGCTGCAGAAGGAAGCGGGCGTGAAGCACTACCTGCGGGTCGTGCCGCTGTTCGAGACCCTGGACGACCTCAATGGCGCCGAGAACTGCCTGGACCGGCTGCTGGAGATCGACTGGTACCGCCAGCGCATCGGCGGCCACCAGGAGGTGATGATCGGTTACTCGGACTCGGGCAAGGACGCCGGCCACCTCACCGCCGCCTGGGCCCTGTATCAGACCCAGGAGCGCTTGCTGGCCTGCTGCCGCCGCAACAACATCCGGCTGACGCTGTTCCACGGCCGGGGCGGTTCCATAGGCCGGGGTGGCGGCCCGACCCACGCCGCCATCCTGTCACAGCCGCCCGGGTCGGTGAACGGCAGCCTGCGGGCCACCGAACAGGGCGAAGTGATCCAGGCCAAGTTCGGCCTGCCCGGCATCGCCCTGCGCAATCTCGAGCTCTACACCACCGCCGTGCTGGAAGCGACGCTGCAGCCGCCACCGGAGCCGGAACAGAGCTGGCGGGATCTCATGGACCAGCTCTCCGGGGTGGCCGTGGAGACCTATCGCGGCATGGTGCGGCATACCCCCGGGTTCGTGGACTACTTCCGGTCCGCGACACCGGAGCAGGAGATCGCGGGGCTGACCATCGGGTCGCGACCCGCCAAGCGGCGCAAGGACGGCGGCGTGGAAAGCCTGCGTGCCATCCCCTGGATCTTCAGCTGGACGCAGACGCGCCTGCTGCTGCCGGCATGGCTCGGCGTCGGCGAGGCCCTCACTCATGCCCGGAAGCAGGGCCACACCGAAGAATTGCAGACCATGTTCCGGGACTGGCCCTTCTTTCATGCCTTCCTCGACATGGTGGAGATGGTGCTGGCCAAGGGCGACCCGGACGTGGCTGCCATGTATGACCGCCGCCTGGTCCCCGACGAGCTGCAGCCCCTGGGGCAGGACCTGCGCCAGCGCTATGAAGCCACCCTCGGGCAGGTCCTGACCGTGACCGGCCACGAGCGGCCACTGGCGGATTTCCCGGTGGTCCGCCGCTCCGTGGACGTGCGCAACCCCTACGTGGACCCGCTCAACCGCCTGCAGGTGGAACTGCTGCACCGGGTGCGCCACCGCAACGAGGAGCACCTGCGCAAGGCGCTGCAGGTGTGCATCAACGGTATCGCCGCGGGGATGCGGAACACCGGATAGAACAGACCGTAGGAGCGGCGCAAGCCGCGAAAGGGGCTCGCCCACCACAGGCTCTGGAAAATCGCGGCTTACGCCGCTCCTACAAGGCATCGGAGACGAACGCGACGACCATGCACGACTATCAGCGGGAATTCCTGGACTTCGCCCTGGAACAGGACGTGCTCCGTTTCGGCGAATTCCAGCTGAAATCCGGGCGCATCAGCCCGTATTTCTTCAACGCCGGGCTGTTCAACACGGGCCGCACCCTGGCCGCCCTGGGGCGCTACTATGCGCGCGCCATCACCGCCTCGGGCATCGAGTTCGACATGCTCTTCGGCCCGGCCTACAAGGGCATTCCCTTGGCCAGCGCCACGGCCGTAGCCCTGGCCGATCACCACGACCGCGACGTGCCCTGGGCCTTCAACCGCAAGGAGGCCAAGGACCACGGCGAGGGCGGCACCATCGTGGGCGCACCTCTGGCCGGCCGGGTGCTGGTGATCGACGACGTGATCTCCGCGGGAACATCCGTGGCCGAGTCCGCCGCCATGATCGGCGCCGCCGGCGCCGAGCTGGCCGGCGTTGCCATCGCCCTGGACCGCAAGGAGCGCGGCCGTGGCGAGCAGTCCGCGGTGCAGCAGGTGCGCGCCGAGTTCGGCGCACCGGTGGTGCCCATCGTGGACCTGGACAATCTGGTCGAGTGGTTGGAAGGGCGCGGTGACCGGGAGACCGACCTGGCGGCAATCCGGCAGTACCGCGCCGAATACGGCGCGTGAGCCCCACCCTCGGGGCGCCTCACGCCGCCCCCATCGGGAGAGTGGCGAGGGGCGCGAATTATCGACGTTTTTGCGGTGCATCAAGATGCACCCTACGGGCAACGGTCCCCGCGCAATGGAACAACCCCGGCCGACGGGACGGCTCCGGGCCACGGCTCGCGTAGGGTGCATCTTGATGCACCGTCAACCGGTGCGCGTGGACCGGCTGTC
>SLMR01000051.1 GCA_007133445.1 Aquisalimonas sp.
CCGAGGAACGTGGCGAGATCAAGCCCGGGGATACGCTCATTGAAGCGACCAGCGGCAACACCGGGATCGCTCTGGCCATGGCGGCTGCCATCCGCGGGTACCGCATGGTGCTGATCATGCCCGAGCACATGACCCAGGAGCGCCGGGCCTCCATGCGTGCCTACGGGGCGGAACTGGTGCTCGTGTCTCAGGAAGGCGGCATGGAAGAAGCGCGCGACCGGGCTCTGGCAATGCAGGAACGAGGCGAGGGGCGGGTGCTCGACCAGTTCGCCAACCCCGATAACTGGCGCGCCCACTATGAGGGCACCGGCCCGGAGATCTGGCGCGACACCGGCGGCCGGGTCACGCATTTCGTGTCGTCCATGGGTACCACCGGCACCATCATGGGAACCTCGCGGTTCTTCCGGGAGACTGCACCCCACGTCCAGCTGGTGGGCGTGCAGCCGGAAGACGGCTCCCAGATCCCCGGAATCCGGCGCTGGCCGGAGGCGTACCTGCCGAAGATCTACGAACCGGAGCGGGTGGACCGGATCATTGACGTGAGCCAGGCGCACGCCGAGGAGATGACCCGGCGGCTGGCGGCAGTGGAAGGCATCATGGCCGGCGTCTCGTCCGGGGGTACGCTGCACGCAGCGCTCGAACTTTCGGCCGAGGTCGAGAACGCCACCATCGTGACCATCGTCTGCGACCGCGGCGACCGCTACCTGTCCTCCGGCGTTTTCCCGGCGTGACGGCATGACCGTCTTCGTGTTCGACATCGAAACCGTCCCGGACCTGGACGGCGTCCGGCGCCTGCACGGCCTGGAGGGCCTGGACGACGCCAGCGTTGCCGAGGCCGCGCAGGCCCTCCGTCGCCAGGAGACCGGCGGCTCGGATTTCCTCAAGCTGCACCTGCACCGGGTGGCGGTGATCTCCATCGCCATGCGCAGTGGCGACCGTTTCCGCGTCTGGTCCCTGGGCGAGGGGGGTGACGACGAGGCCGATGTCATCCAGCGTTTCTTCGACGGTATCGACCGCTTCACCCCGACCCTGGTGTCGTGGAATGGCAGCGGGTTCGATCTGCCGGTGCTGCACTACCGCGCGCTGCTGCACGGCCTGAGCGCACCGCGGTACTGGGAGACCGGTGCCACGGAGCAGAGCTTCCGCTGGAACAACTACCTGAACCGCTTCCACGAGCGCCATACGGATCTCATGGACATGCTGGCCGGTTTCCAGCCCCGGGCCAGCGCACCGCTGGACGAGATCGCCACCCTGTGCGGCTTCCCCGGCAAGATGGGCATGAGCGGCGGGCAGGTCGTCGAGGCCATCCAGAACGGCAATTTCGCCGGTGTGCGGGACTACTGCGAGACCGACGTACTGAACACCTATCTGGTCTGGCTGCGTTTCCAGCTCATGCGGGGGCACCTGGATCAATCCGGTTACGCCCGCGAATGCGCCCTGGTCCGCGATACCCTGGCCGCCGACGGTCGCGAGCACCTGCACGCCTTCCTGGAGGCCTGGGAGCCCCACCCCCTGGAGGATGCTGCCGATGTCTAAGCGGCGCCGGCGCTCCCGCATCCCCGCCGAGCCCGTGGATGTCGAGGTTTCCTCGCTCAGCCATGAAGGCCGCGGTATCGCCCACGTGGATGGCAAGGCCACGTTCGTGCACGGGGCGCTGCCGGGGGAACGGGTCCGCATGCGGTACACGCGCCGCCACCGCCGCTTCGACGAGGGGCGCGTGGAGGCCGTGCTGACGCCCTCGCCGGAGCGTATCGAGCCGCGCTGCCCGAACTTCGGCGTCTGCGGCGGCTGCAGCCTGCAGCACATGCCCGCGGACGCGCAGATCCGCTTCAAGCAGGACGTCCTGCTGGAGCAGCTCGGGCAGTTCGGCAGTGTGCAGCCGGAGCGCGTGCTGGAGCCACTCACGGGCCCGGTCTGGGGCTATCGGCGCAAAGCACGGCTGGCGGTGAAGGATGTGCCCGGGAAGGGCCGGGTGCTGGTGGGGTTTCGCGAAAAACACAGCCCGTACGTGGCGGACATGACCGAGTGCCACGTGCTGGACCCGCGGGTGGCGGATCGCCTGAGTGATCTCAGCGGCCTGATCGCCGGACTGTCCTGCCGGGATCGCCTGCCGCAGATCGAGGTGGCCATCGGTGGTGACACCGTAGCGCTAGTGTTCCGCAACCTGCGCCCGTTCACCACCGCGGACCATGAGGCCCTTGCGGCCTTCGGGCGTCAGCACGGTTTCGCCATGTACGAGCAGCCGGGCAACGAGGACACAGTGGCGCCCGTGTGGCCCGCAGAACCGCGGCTCGCCTACCGGCCGGCCCCGGGGGAACCGGAGATCGTGTTCCAGCCCACGGATTTCACCCAGGTGAACCACGACATCAATGCCGCCATGGTGGGGCGCGCCCTGGAGTACCTGGCCCCGAAGGCCGATGACCGGATCCTTGACCTCTTCTGCGGGCTGGGGAATTTCTCCCTGCCGCTGGCCCGGCGGGCAGGCACGGTAGTGGGGGTGGAGGGCGACGAGCGCCTGGTGCGCCGCGCCCGCGAAAACGCCACCGCCAGCGGCCTGACCAATGCCGCCTTCCATGCCGCCGACCTGTCCCGGGAGGATGAGCAACCGCAGTGGCTGAGCGATGGGTTCGACAGCATTCTCCTGGATCCGCCGCGCTCCGGTGCCGCGGAAGTTATCCCGCGACTCGGCGGACTGGGAGCCGGTACCATTGTCTATATTTCCTGCAATCCGGCCACGCTGGCGCGCGACGCCGGCATGCTGGTCCACGATCACGGCTATCGCCTGGAAGCCGCGGGCGTCATGGACATGTTCCCGCATACGGCGCATGTGGAGAGTATCGCGGTGTTCCGGAAGCACTGAACCAACGGGCAGGCACATGAGCAAGCCAGTGGACATCCTCGACAGGACAGTCGCTTACGAAGGATTCTTCACGCTCGAGAAGATCCGCCTGCGCCATGGCCTGTTTGCCGGCGGCATGAGCGCGGAGCTGACCCGCGAGCTGTTCCTCCGCGGCCGCGTCGCCGCAGTCCTGCCGTACGATCCCGTGCGCGATGCGGTGGTGCTGGTGGAGCAGTTCCGGATCGGCGGCCTGGAGGCGGCCGCGGGAGCCTGGATGCTGGAGACCGTGGCCGGCTACGCGGACCCGCACGAGACCATCGAGGCCGTGGCACGGCGCGAGGCCTCGGAGGAGGCGGACCTGGAGCTGCTGGAGCTGCGCCGCATCTGCGACTATTACCCCACGCCAGGTGCGTCCTCCGAACTGGTGAGCCTGTTCTGTGCCCGCGTCGACGCCGGGGCGGCAGGTGGCATCCACGGCCTGGACGCCGAAGGGGAAGACATCCGGGTGCACGTGGTGCCTTTCGACGAGGCCATGGACCTGCTTGCCAGCGGCACCATCAACAGCGCCATGCCCATCATTGCCTTGCAGTGGCTGGCACTGAACCGGGAGGAGCTGTTGGACCTGTGGGGCGAGTAACAGCCTGCCGCAAGCAACGCGATCCCCGGTGGGGGCGGAGCCACCAATCAGCAGGACTCAAGCCGGCAGGGCAGTGCGGCGGAACGACGACATGCCGGAGCCCAGCCATTGTCCTGACAATCAAAGACTTAAACGCCTGAGTTCAATGTCCGGTTCCGCCCGCTCCCAGCGTTCAGTGAAGTCGCGTTCCAGCCGCCGTGCAACACCTCGGGCACCTGGCTCGACCATCCCGGAGTAATCCCGACCCGCCTCCCAGCGCACGGCATCCCGGCCATCCACCACCATGAACGCGGTGGCATCGTCGGCGTCCTCCTCGGCGAGCCGGCGGATGTCCATGGCAGAGGTGAGCTGCTGGGCCAGGTTCGCGAGCCGGTGCCCGCGGCGCACGAGTTCGCCGCCGTCACGGATGAGAATGCGCACGCGTGCGCGGCGCCCGCCACTGACGGCCAGCTGCCGGACGGCATCCACCACTTCCAGGCGGTCGTAGAGCGCGGAATCCAGATCGGGGCTGAGAATGTCCAGCCGGCGCACGCCCCGGCTGATGAGTTCCTCGACGGCGTCCGCAGCCTCGGACGCCGTTTCGACGCGGTAGCGGCGCGCTTCCATGTCCCCCCCTGTCTACTGAAGTCGGGCCCGATCCCCAACGGAACCACCGACTCTCTGTGTCCCCAGCCTATATGTCGCGGGCCTGCTCCACCGCATTACCGATATACCGGGCCGGCGTCAGCTCCCTCAGAGTCTGCCGCGCCTCGTCCGGCAGGTCGAGGCCGTCGACGAACGCGCGCATGCCCTCGGCATCCACGCGATGGCCGCGGGTGAGTTCCTTGAGCTTCTCGTACGGTTGCTCGACGCCGTACCGGCGCATCACCGTCTGGATCGCCTCGGCCAGCACCTCCCAGTTGGCCTCCAGATCCTCGGCGATCCGCTCGCGGTTGACTGCCAGCTTGCCCGCGCCCTTGAGCAGCGACTCATAGGCGATCAGCGAATGGGCCAACCCCGTGCCCAGATTGCGCAGCACGGTGGAATCGGTGAGATCCCGCTGCCAGCGGGAGATGGGCAGCTTCCGGCCCAGGTGATCGAACACCGCATTGGCCATGCCCAGGTTGCCCTCGGCGTTCTCGAAATCGATGGGATTGACCTTGTGGGGCATGGTGGACGAGCCCACTTCACCGGCCACCAGCCGCTGCTTGAAGTAGCCCCAGGCAATGTACCCCCAGACATCGCGACTGAAATCGATCAGCACCGTGTTCAGACGGCTACAGGCGTCGAACAGCTCGGCCACGTAGTCGTGAGGTTCGATCTGGGTGGTGTACGGGTTCCAGCTCAGGCCCAGACCCTCCACGTAGCGGCGGGCGAACGCCGGCCAGTCCACTTCCGGGTAAGTCACCATGTGGGCGTTGTAGTTGCCGACGGCGCCGTTGATCTTGCCCAGGATCGGCACGGCGACGATCTGGTCCCGCTGCCGCTGGAGCCGATGGGCGACATTGGCCATCTCCTTGCCGAGCGTGGTCGGGGAGGCCGGTTGACCGTGGGTGCGCGAGAGCATGGGGACATCGGCGTTGTCGTGGGCAAGCTGGCGCACGGTGTCCACGACCCGGTCCACAGTCGGCAGGAGGACGTCCCGCCGTGCGGCGTCCAGCATCAGTGCATAGGCCAGGTTGTTGATGTCCTCGGAGGTGCAGGCGAAATGCACGAACTCGCTGATCGCCGCCAGTTCAGCGTGCTCGGCAATGGACTCCTTGATGAAGTACTCCACCGCCTTCACGTCATGGTTGGTGGTCGCCTCCAGCGCCTTGACGCGCTCGGCGTCGGCCGGCTGGAAGTTCTTGATCATGGCGTCGAGGGTGCGCCTCGCGTCGTCGGACAGCGGCGGCACCTCGGCGATGGCCGGCTCTGCGGCCAGGGCCTGGAGCCAGCGGATCTCCACGATCAGCCGGTGCCGGATCAGGCCGTACTCACTGAAAACGGGCTGCAGGGCTTCCGTCTTGCCGCCGTAACGGCCGTCAACGGGGGAAATCGCGGTGAGTCGCGAAAGCTCCATGGTCACTTAACCTTACTTGGTGGGGAAGCGTTTGTTTCGACCGGCGTATTCTATCAGGATGCGTCGAAACATCACCGTGGCGAAGGAGGGTTCGGCAATGAGCGAGTTCCGCACGGAAAAGGACAGCATGGGTGAACTGCAGGTCCCCGCGGATGCCCTGTACGGGGCCCAGACCCAGCGCGCGGTGGAGAACTTTCCGGTTAGCGGCCTGGCCATGAGCCGCCCCTTCATCCGCGCCCTGGGCCTGATCAAGGCCACCGCCGCCCAGGTCAACCGCGACCTGGGCCTGATGGAGGCCGGGATCGCGGACGCAATCATCACCGCGGCCATGGCCGTGGCCGACGGCGAGCACGACGCCCACTTTCCCGTGGACGTGTTCCAGACCGGCTCCGGGACCAGCAGCAACATGAACGCCAATGAGGTCATCGCCCGCCTGGCCAGTCAGCAGTCCGGCCTCACGGTGCACGCGAACGACCACGTGAACATGGGCCAGAGCAGCAACGACGTGATTCCCACCGCCATCCACGTCAGCGCCGCACTGGAGTGCCGGGAACGCCTGCTGCCCGCGCTGGAGCACCTGGAGCAGGTCATCGACAGCAAGGCGGCGGAGCTGGCCGAGGTGACCAAGACCGGCCGCACCCATCTGATGGACGCCATGCCGGTGACCCTGGGACAGGAACTCGGTGGCTGGGCGGCCCAGGTCCGCAATGCCCGCCACCGTCTGGTGGACACGCTGCCGCGCGTGGAGGCGCTGGCCCAGGGCGGCACGGCGGTCGGCACCGGCATCAATGCCCATCCGGACTTCGCGCGCCGGTTCGCCGCGAGTCTCACCGACCGCACCGGCCTTGGTTTCCACGCCATGGACGACACCTTCTACGGCCTCAGCTGTCAGGATACGGCGGTGGAGCTCTCCGGGCAGCTGCGCACTGCTGCCGTCGCGGTGATGAAGATCGCGAACGACCTGCGCTGGATGAACAGCGGCCCCCTGGCCGGGCTGGGAGAGATCAGCCTGCCGGCCCTGCAGCCGGGGTCCAGCATCATGCCGGGAAAGGTCAATCCGGTGATTCCGGAATCGGCGGCCATGGCGGCGGCACAGGTCATGGGCAACGACACCACGGTCACGGTGGCGGGGCAGTCCGGAAACTTCCAGCTCAACGTGATGCTGCCAGTCATTGCTCACAATGTGCTGCAGAGCATTGAATTGCTGGGCAACACGGCACGCCTGCTGGCGGATCGCGCCATTGCCGGATTTACCGTCAACGCCGCCAACCTGGATGACGCACTGGCCCGCAACCCGATTCTGGTGACTGCGCTGAACAGCGTCATCGGCTATGAACTCGGTGCACAGGTCGCCAAGCGCGCCTATGCAGAGGGTCGTTCGGTGCTCGACGTCGCCGAGGAGATGACCGACCTGGAGCGCGCGGAGCTCGAGCGCATCATGGACCCCCGGGCGCTCACCCGCGGGGGTATTCCAGAGTGAAGCGGGCAAACTGCTGCTGCGTTTCGCCGGCGTCGTCCAGGTAGAGGGATTCGAGCCGCAGATCCACCGGGGGCTCCAGTATCGGGCCCTCGGCAATGGTGCTGTAGGCATCGCCGGCAACAATCCGGTGGCGCTGCG
>SLMR01000040.1 GCA_007133445.1 Aquisalimonas sp.
AAATCGGTGCCATCACTCGTCATGCGGGCGGTTACCCCGTCTACGCGGAGGACGGGATCGTTACCGTCCTCGGTCTCACCGACTTGGTTGTTCGGGTCGAAGCTGGTGTCAATCTCGCGAAGACAACACGGCAGGAACCCGAGCGCGAGCCGCGACACGCCCAGGGTGGCTTCGGCAGCGTAAATCAGCGCCTCGAGGGCCTCCCGCGTCCTTGCCCGTGCGGCGACAGCCTGCGGAGTGGCCGCACCCTTTGAGCTGACGATGGCCAGGATCGTGGCGGCTGTCAGGGCATCGTCGGCAACGCCAACGACTTGGTCCGCCCTGCCCTGGGCGCGCCACGCGGTGTCGTAGGTATCCATCCAAGCATCAACATACTCGGGTCCGCCGACCTCGAAGAAGCCGTCGACAAAGGCCGTACCACCATCAAAAGTGACCAAATCCTGGAACGATTGGGTCGCGTAGCCCTGCTGCTGGATCTGCGATGCCATCTGCGCCTGGGTCAGCAAGTCCGAGAGGTCGCGCATCGTCGGAATATCCGTGCTTCCCGGTGCGTCCCGTTGCTCTACGGATTCCTCGATCAGGGCCTCATCGGAGTGGACGAAATCGGCATCGCTCTCGACCAGGGTGAGCAGGTCCATGTGCGGGATGATGCGCTCAATGAGTGCAAGATCCTCGTCGTCAAATTCTGCCTCCCGGAGTGCAAATGTGTTGTCCTCGCCGTCTAGGGCGTACTGGGCGAGCACGAGCGGTACGAAGGGGAATTCCACATGGTCTGCGTTCGCCGCAGTGATGTCCTCCGGATACTGCAGCTCGTACGCCTCAGTGGTGTCCTTGACCAGTGTCTCCAGAGTATCGAGGTAGCGCTGCCAGGATCCTTCGTCTCGCTCCGGAAGTGCGTTGATGTCGACCGTGAATCGCGAGCTGTCGTTGACGCCGTCGGTAATGCGCATCTCGATGGTGGAGCCGTCCGCTTCGACAAGAGGGACCAGGAATTGAATGGGCCCACCGCGGAAACTCGCCAGCGGAGCGAGAGAGGCATCCGGATTATCATCGGTCAGTGGTGTGGAGTCGCCTGCTTCCCGGTAGCGCACGTGCAGATCGGCAGCTGTTGCGTCGTCTGGCAGGCCTTCGACGACAACCGGCCTGAAGGGATCAACATTCTCCGTTTCCGCAAGGCTGACGTCAGAAAGCTCCACACCCCCATCGCCGCTTGATCCGCTGCCATTGGATGGATCGCCTCCGCCCCCGTTGCTGGAATCCGATCCGCCCGAACTGATGCAGCCACCGAGGACAAGCGCCAGGGCGGCCATGGATGTAACTGAGTTTGCTTTGTTGTAGTTGTTGATAAACATGACTTACTCCTTGATCCTGGCCAGGTGGCGAGTTCTCACCATTTAGGTGCGTCTAGGGCGGACCGCTGCCTGTCATGGCAGGGGCGGGCTAAGTGGCCACTCACCACGGGGCCTGTTCGATGAGGCAGGGCTCTCGACGGTTTCAAGAAATCGCTCTTCGTTCACGTCGACGCAGATAACGTGTCCGTCTTGCTCACTCCCGGAATTTGCGTGACAGCGCCGGCGAGAAATGGAGCGCTGTTTGTTCCCGGGATCGGTAGGGCGTAGCGGAACGGGGCGCTTGCAGGATGGTCCACTTCTGCGTGAGCCATGGTGAGAGAGCCTTTTTCTTTGTCTTCGTAGTGCCGGCCACCATACCGTCGCGAACCTTACAGTGACCTTACAAGAGCAGATCCGGCAGTCCCCGACGATATCAGTCGCTGGGCCCAAGTCGGAAGCTGCCCTGGGATCTCTCGGTTGACGCAGAAGCTGCCTACAGTGTGCCTGGCCCGAGGGAATGGTTGGAGAGCTACAGTGACGAAAAAATTGCGCATGGCGGGTTTCCTGGTAGCCCTCATGGTCCTGCTCTCGTCATGCAGTCGCCTCGAGTTCGCCTATGAGTACGGCGACTGGTTTGCCGCACGGCGCGTTGCCAGTTACCTGGATCTGGACCGGGCGCAGCGGCACGATTTCCGGTCCGGGCTGCAGGCATACCGCGATTTTCACCGCGTCGAACGGCTGCCGGAACTGGTCTCGCTGCTCGAGGATCTTGAGGCCCTGCTGGCCGACCCTGCGCCGGGGCGGGATGACGTGGCCGCGAGTGTCTACGTTGGTGAGGCCGTGCTTGCCGGCGCAGTGGCTGACCTTATTCCCCTGGCTGCCACGACCCTGAGCGGCTTGTCGCCGGCGCAGATCGCTCACCTGGAGCAGCAGCTTGCCGATGGCCGCAGGGCGTTCGCGGAGGATGTGGCGCCGGATCGCGGTGATCGCCTGCAAGAGAGGGTGGAGAGGTGGACCGGCCCCCTGTCCGATGCTCAGACCGAGCAGCTACGGGCCTGCCACGCGCGTGCGCCGGACGTCACGTCCGAGTGGCTGGACTGGCGGGCCGAGCAGGACGGGCAGCTGGTGGGCCTGCTGCGCGAGCAATCCCACCCGGAACCGATCGCTGAGTTCCTCCATGCGTGGTGGCTGGATGCCAATGCCCGCCCGGAACCCCTGCGCCAGGCTCGCGCCAGGACGCGCGAGGTCTGGCTCGACTGCGCGCCGGCGCTGCTCGCCAGCCTGTCCGACGAGCAGCGCCGGAGCGCCCACTCGTCTCTGAGCGGATACCGGGAGGATTTCCTCTCTCTGGCGGCGCGCTGACAGGCTCGTGGGGCGCGGCTAGGCCTTCATCCAGGGCGCGTAGCCGCCCTGGCACAACAGCCCACCGCCCAGTAAGTGCGCAAAGCTCCGGTTCGATGTGCCGCTATGCGAACTTGCACGTCAGCCCGCCGTCCACCACCAGGCTCTGTCCGGTAATGTACTTCGCTTCATCGGAGGCGAGAAAGACCATCGCGTTGGCGACGTCCCAGGCATCCCCCATGCTGCCCGTGGGGCACTGGGCGTTCCGCTTCGCCACCATTTCCTGCTGATCCTTGGCGGAGTAACCTTCGTGGAGCCCCTGGTAGATCATGGGCGTGTCCATCAGCCCGGGCAGAATGCAGTTAGCGCGAATGCCGCGGCTGGCGTACTGCAGCGCGACGCTCTGGCAGAGCTGGGCGACAGCGGCCTTGGTTGCGCTGTAGCTGACGTAGGGCACGCCGGTGTAGCGGATTCCGGCGATGGACCCCGTAACCAGGATCACGCCCTTGCCCTGCCGCTCCATGACCGGTAGCACGTGTTTGCAGGTGAGGAATGCGCTGGTCAGGTTGACGTCCAGCGCACGGTGCCAGGCGCTCTCCTCGAGCTCCACCGGACCGCCCAGTTCGACGATGCCGATGTTGTTGTGCATCACGTCGACGCCGCCGTAGGTTGCCACGCAGGCGTCCACCATTGCCTTGACCGTGGCCGAGTCGGTGGCGTCGGCCTGGTGAGCGGTGGCTTCCAGGCCTTCCTTGCGAATGATGTCGACGGTTTCCTGGGCGGCATCGCCGTTGATGTCCACGGCAAAGACCTTGGCACCCTCCCGGGCGGCCTGAACGGCGGCGGCCTTGCCGTTGCCCCAGCCGGTGTCGATGGACCCGGCGCCGATGACCATCACGACGCGATCCTGCAGGCGTTGGCTGCTCATGCTGCTCTCTCCTCCAGCTCGTTGCGGTTTTCTTGGCCTTGAAGCAACCATACGAGTGCCCGCGCCACAGTCGCACCCCCCTAAAGGGGGGATCTCGGCAACTGTTGCCGGGTGGCCAGCAAGTTACCGTTTGCGGTGACGTTTCCGTAGACTGGAGCAGTGTGATCATCGCAAATGCTGGAACGGGTCAGCACGCAGCGGCGTTGCCGCGCCTGGACGCCGTGCCACTCAATCACCCGGCGCGTCGTGTCAACCATGGAAAAGTCGCAATCTGCCTCGGAGATCCAGGCACTCGATGTGCCTCACACCATTCTCCGCCCGCCCCACAGCGGGCTGGATCTGATTGCCCGGCCGCACATCTTCGGCGCCATCACCGGGCTGCGTCCCGGGGCCGTGGCAAAGCTGGTCGCCCCTGCCGGAGCGGGCAAGACCACCGTGCTCGGGCAGGCCCATGCACAGTTGTCGGACAGCGGTGTGGGTGTGGCCTGGTTGTCCGTGACGCCGTTGGCAAACGACCACCATCGTTTCCTGCTCCAGCTCATTGCCGCGGTGCGGGTCGCTGAGCCTCAGTTCGCGGCGACATTGCCGGCATTGCTCGAGGGGGCCACGGCGCGGACGTACCAGGACGTGGCCATGAAACTGGCGCTGGCCTTCTCGCGGGACGTGAAGCGCCGCCTGGTGCTGTTCATCGATGATTATCACTGCATTGATCTGCCGGTGATCCACCAGACCGTGGCCATGCTGCTGGACCATTTACCGCCGGAGGTGTCCCTGGTCATCGGTTCCCGCGCCGAGCCCGATCTCCCCGTGAGCATGCTCCGCGCCAATGGCCGGCTGGTGGAACTGGACTGGGACGATCTGCGGTTTTCCGAAGACGAAGCCGCGCAGCTGTTCAGCTTGCGTGGATGTGCTCTCACCCCGGAGCAGTTGCAGGCCGTGCATGCCGAGACGGAGGGGTGGGCTACCGGGCTGCAGCTGGTCAGCATCGACCTGGCCGGGAACCCTGTGGCGCGTACGGCTTCGCCCCGCATTCTGCCGCGGCAGCTGCAGGTGACGGACTACTGGCAAGAGGTGGTGCTGGATCGGCTGCCGCAGACGTCGCAGGCGTTCCTCCTGCGAACCAGCGTACTGGATGCGCTGACGCCGGACCTCTGCGATGCGTTGACGGAGAATGCCAGCGGTGGCGAGGTGCTTGGCCAGTTGGAGCGGCTCAACCTGTTCACCTTTCGGCTGGATGATGACGGCCTCTGGTATCGCTACCACCATCTGTTCCGGGAGTTCCTGCTGGCCCGCCTCGGTGAGCAGTATCCGCGCCTGCTGGATTGGCTGCACGTCCGAGCCAGTGAGTGGTTCGAGCAGCATGGGTACAACGCAGAGGCCGTTGATTTCGCGCTACGCGGGCATGATGCAGAACGCGCCGCCCGACTGCTCGTGTCCTACGGCCGCTCTCTGTTTCGCGCCGGCCGCTTCAAGGAGTTGCGCCTGGCTCTGGGGCAGCTGCCGGAGCCTCTGCTGGCGAGCTCGGCGGAGCTTTGCATTCTGAACGGCTGGTCTTACGCGTATGGCGGCGAGTTCGAGCGCGCGCATACGTGGGCGGAAGCGGGGCAGGCAGCGGCGGCAGGTCTCCCGGATGAGGACGCGCTGGAAGGCGAGATCGCCGTGCTGCAAGGGGCACTGGGCGTCATCCAGCACGACAAGCCCGATCGGCAAGCCGTAAACACCGCACGGCTGGAGCGGCTGGAGCATTCGGACAGCTCCGTGCAGGCGTTCGCGCATATCGTACTCGGTTACATTCACCGTGCCGACGGCCGTCTGGATGCGGCGGAGAAGGACATTGACCAGGCCATTCGCTGCGCCGAGCGTAGCGACTGTTCACTGATCAACATGCTCGCGCGGTTCAATCATGCCGCCCTGGCCCTGTTGCGGGGCGAGCGCAGCGTGGCGGAAAGCAGTGCCCGCGGCAGCATCCGCCTGGCTGAAGGGAGGCACTGGAGCGAAGGCATGGGGACGGCATTCACCCGCGCCCAACTTGGCACGATCCTCTATCAGGCGAACAGAATCCAGGACGGACTGGTCGAGTTGAACGATGCCATCGCCATCCTGCGTGCCACCGAGGCGTACGGGTTTCTGGGGGTGGCGCTGTTGATGCGTGCGCAGGCGTTGTGGGCGGGTGGCTGGCGTGCCAAGGCGCAGATCGATCTCCGGGACGCGGGGGAGATCGGTGAGAGCCGCCAGGTGGCGCGTGTGCGTTTCCGGAAGTCCCTGCTTGAGGCCAGGATGGCGCTGTCCGAAGGCGAGGTCGAGCGGGCGCGGCGCTATCTGCAGCGTGCCGAGGCCATGATCGGCGACACCTCTGCTCCACCGCCCTGGTCCGAGCACGCCGAGATGGCGGGATTGGTTGCCGCGCGTCTGGCGGCCGTCCAGCGGCGCTGGCAGGCGTCCATGGACCACCTGGACAAGGTGACGGCCAGCATGGCTGCGACAGGGCGCTGGCACCCCTGGCTGGAGGCGCGCGCGTTGACTGTCGAGGTCCTGTGTGCGCAGAACCGGCCGGATGATGCCGATGCTGTGCTGATGGAAGCACTGGAGTTTGCCAGCCAGGAGGAGCTCTGGCAGCCGTTCTTTGAGGCCGGTCGCCGTTTACGCGAGCGCGTGTCGCGTCTGGCGCGGGCCAGACGCCTGCGGGCGGCAGTGGTCCTGGATGGGCTCCTGGCGGCGCCTTTGCCTGCAGCCGGTAGCGGCTGCTGCGAGCCTCTGCATGCCCGCGAGCGTCAGATTCTGGCGCTGGTGGCAGACGGCGTGACGAACCGCGAAATCGGCCGGCGTCTGTACCTCTCGGAAGAGACGGTGAAGTGGTACCTGAAGGGGCTGTACCGCAAGCTTGACGTGGAAAACCGCACCGCGGCCGTTGCACGGGCCCGGGAACTGAGCCTGCTGGACGAGGGCTGAGCCGCACCTGTGCCCGACTCAGCCCGCGCCCGGCGGAAACGTCACCGGGCCCGTTCGAGCACGCTGGCGTAGTTGGCCACGGCCACCCCGCCCATGTTGAACACGGCGCCCAGATTGGCCTCGGGCACCTGCATGTCACCGGCTTCGCCAGTGAGTTGTTTGGCTGCCATGACATGCATGGAGACGCCCGTCGCCCCCACCGGATGCCCTTTGGATTTGAGGCCTCCGGAAGGATTGACGGGCAAGCGGCCGTCGTGAGCCACCCAGCCCTCTTCGATGGCGCGCCGTCCCTGCCCCTTGGGTGTCAGCCCCATGGCCTCGTAGATCAATAGCTCCGCAATCGTGAAGCAGTCATGGACCTCGGCGAAGGACAGATCGTTAGTGCCTATCCCCGCCTGGCCCATCGCCCGATGCCATGCTTCCGCGGCGCCGGTCAGCTCAGTGAGATCCCGCCGCGCCATGGGCATGAACTCCGTGGCCTGACAGCGGGCCCGGAAGCGAACCGCCCGCCGCGCGTTGGTCAGTCCCGACTTGTCCGACAGCACCACTGCGGCCGCACC
>SLMR01000358.1 GCA_007133445.1 Aquisalimonas sp.
ATCCAGGGGCACCGGCCTGCAGTCTCGTTCGAGGACGGCGAGACGTGGAGCCACGACGCGCTCCGCCAGCGGGTCAACGCGGTTGCCAACGGTCTTCTGGAGCAGGGCATCGGCAGCGGGGACCGGGTCGGGATTCTGCTCTACAACACCCTGGATTACTGGGCGCTCTACCTGGCGACAACGCGCATCGGGGCCATTGCGGTGCGCCTCAACTTCCGCCTGACCGCCGATGAACTGACGTTCGCCATCAACGACTCCGGCTGCCGGCTGCTGTGCTTTCACGCCTCCCTGGGGCCCACCATGGAGGCAGTGCGCCCGGGCGTGAACGTTGAAACCTGGGTGGTCCTGGACGACGATGGCACACCCTGGCCGGACTGGGCGGAGCCATGGTCGGTGCTGACGTCCGGGTCACCCGATGAGCCTGCCTGCCCGCGTCCCGCACCTGACGCCCCGGCCATGCTCATGTATACCTCCGGCACCACAGGCCGTCCCAAGGGTGCGCTGTGGAACCACGCCAACACCCTGTGGTTCACCGCCATCCAGGCCATGCAGTGGCACCTGGACGAGGACTGCGTGGCCATGACCACCGGCCCCATGTACCACGTGGGCGCGGTGGAGGATCTCACCAGCGCCGCGCTCGCCGTGGGCGGGCATGCGGTGGTGCTGAAAAGCGGTGGCTTCAGCATTCGCCGGGTGCTGGAGATCATTCAGCAGCGACAGGTGACGGACCTGTTCCTGTTTCCCTTCATGATCTACGAGCTGGCCCAGCTCGACGCCGACGAGGCGGCGCGGTACGACATGGGCAGCGTCCGCCGGATCCTCTCCGGCGGCGATCCCCTCCTCCCCTGGGCGACGGATGTACTGCGCCAGCGCTACCCGTGGATCGAGGTGATCCAGGTCTTCGGCCTCACCGAGGGCACGCCCATTGCCGCTGCCTCGACCGGCGCGGAGACGCTCGCGCATCCGGAGAGCGTCGGCCGCCCGATGCCCTTTACCGAGATCACGCTACGGGACGACCACGGCAAGGTGGTCGGGCCCGGCGAGGAAGGCGAGATCTGGATTCGCAGCCCGGTGGTCTGCGAGCGCTACTGGAACCGCCCGGATGCGACCGCTGAGACCTTCGTGGACGGCTGGTGCCGGACAGGCGACCTGGGCCGGCTCACCGATGACGGCCTGCTGTGCATCGCCGGGCGCAAGAAGGACATGATCCGCACCGGCGGGGAGAACGTCTATCCCGCGGAAGTGGAAGACGTGATCATGCGTCACCCCGGCGTTCGTGAAGCGGCCGTGATCGCCGTTCCCGATGCAAAGTTCATCGAGACCGTCTGCGCCGTCATCGTGCCCGCACCCGGCGCGGACATTGACGAACAGGCGGTGGTGCAGCACTGCCGCCAGACTCTGGCAGGATACAAGAGTCCGCGTTACGTGGTGTTTACGGATGAACTGCCACGCACGCCGTCGGGGAAGCTGATGAAGTACAGACTGCGCGAGGCGCACCGGTCACTGGGCTCGGAGCCCGGCGGCTGACCGGCACGCCCTGCGCCGGGCTAGCCCGCTTTCATCTGCGGGTCACTACGCAACGCCTGGGGATACTTCTCGCAGAATCGGTCATGGACGATCTGAAGCTTCGCGGCGTGATCGGTGTTGCCGCGAGCCCTCGCCAGGGCGATGTCGTCCGTTATCATGTGCCGAATGCGGACCACGCCTTCGTCGGTGCGAACCAGGCAGTGGCCAAGCTCCATGGCAACCATCTCGTGACAGTGTTCGTGTTCGGCAATGGCCTCCACTTCCTCCTCGGTCAGGTCCGTCATCGCGAGGCAGTCCTCATATGTCAGCATCGTCATTCTCCGTGCCGCTCGTATCCCGGGGTCAGGTATGCCGGGGCGAGCGGGTCATGCAGTGCCGTTCCGGGGCGTCAACAGCCTGATAAAGCTGCATCACTGAAAGCATAGATCAGGCCTCGTGAATGTCGATGCCCGATGGCTCCATCACAGTGTGATTATTCGTCGGCCTCGCCCCAGCGCTGCGGCACGCGCTGGATCTGCCCGGTGTCGTAACCGCGTTCGTCGAGAAACGCGACGATGCGCTCATAGTCCTCCTCCGGCATTTCGGGCTCCCGCGCCATGATCCAGACGTAGTCCCGGCGCGTACGGCCAATGACGGTGTGCTGGTAGTCATCATCCAGGTAGATGACCAGGAACTCGGCCTTGATGGGCCAGACGAACTGCATGCCCCACTCCGCGTTGTCGTCGCTGCGCACGAAGCCGGTGGGGTTGTAGCGCTTGAGCTCCCCATCGAAATCCCCCTGCCGGAACGTGAACACCGTATCGATGGTGCCGTCATCGTTGAGGCTGTAGCTCTCCACCGCATTGTGGGCCCCGCGTTCCAGGAACGTGGGAATGTTGGCAATCACGTACCAGTCCCCCATGTAGCGCTCGATATCAACGTACTCGACCGTTTCCATGGGCGGGCGGCTCTGGCAGGCGGTGAGCGCCAGCGCAGCCGAGGCGAGCAGGGCAAGACCGACACGGGCCATTGGCATTGTCTCCGGTGGACAGGGTAAGGTTTCGATCCCCGCCCGTGGCGGGAGTTCAGCGCAGGGGCACCGGATGGCAGAAAAAACTGGCAACGAATACGCACAGCAGTCGGGATTCCGGCAAGGACTACGACAGATCGCGCCCATGATTCCCGGTATCGTGCCATTCGGCATGACCGCCGGAATCGCCGCCATTGAGGCGGGACTGGAGCCCGTCGTGGGCATCGCCATGTCCATTATCATCTTCGCGGGCGCGGCGCAGCTGGTGATTGCACAGCTGATCGGCGACGGGGCATTGCCGGTGATCGTGGTGGCCACGGCGCTGATCATCAATCTCCGGATGCTCATGTACAGCGCCTCCCTGGCGCCCTACCTGGGCCAGGCGCCGCTGCCCTGGAAGGCCACCACGGCCTACCTGCTTACCGACCAGGCCTACGCCGTCAGCATCACGCAGTTCATGCACGGCCGGCTTCAGGGGGCGCCGCACTGGTTCTATCTGGGAACAGCCCTGCCGCTGTGGGTGATCTGGCTGATTGCGACCGTTCTTGGTGTCTGGCTGGGCGCCGCCGTGCCGCCGGAGTGGCAAGTCGGGTTCGCCCTGCCGCTGGTCTTCCTGGTCCTGCTGGTGCCGGTAATCCGGGACCGGCCAAGTGCCGCGGCCGCCATCACCGGTGGCGGGATCGCCCTGGCGGCCCATGATGCGCCCTATCACCTGGGACTGAGTATCGGTGCGGTGGCCGGTGTAGCCGCAGGCGTGCTGTCGGAAATCGCCATGCAACGCCGGAGGGCGCACTCATGAGCACCTGGGCCATCTGGACGACCATCATTGTCATCGGCCTTGGCACCTTCCTGTTGCGCTTCAGCGGCCTGCAACTCCTGGGCGGACGCAGTCTGCCGGATGGCGTCATGCGCGTGCTGCGCTACGTACCCGCCGCCGTGATCGCGGCCATCGTGGTACCGGCCATCGTGCAGGGTGGCCCGACCCCCGGGTTCTCGCCGGAGAACACCCGCCTGATCGCCGGCGTGGTGGCCGCTGGTGTGGCCTGGGGCACCCGCAGCGTGCTGGGCACCCTGGGAGCCGGCATGGGCACGCTGTGGCTGCTGGAGTGGCTGCTTGGTTCGTAGGCACCCATTGCCGCACGGGTGACCTGGATCAAGCAGCCCTGCTGCGAATCTGGTACCAAGGGCACTGTTTCCCAGAGGCCGACCAACACGAATGACCGATACCCGTTCCAGAGAACGCATGCGCTGGCTCACCAGCTTTGTTGCAGCGCCAGCCGTTGCCGCGCTCATGCTTGCCCTGGGCCCCCCGGACGGACTGGCCCGGGAGGCGTGGATCGTCGCGGTACTGACGCTGTTCATGGCGACCTGGTGGATCACCGAGATCGTGCCGATTCCAGTCACCGCCCTGTTGCCGGTCGTCGTGCTGCCGGTAGCCGGCGTCGGCAGTCCCGGCGAGATTACCGCCCCCTATGCCAACCCGCTGGTCTTTCTTTTCCTGGGCGGTTTCATCATTGCGCTGGCGATTCAGAAATGGGGGCTTCACCGCCGTATTGCCCTGCTGCTTCTCCACTATTCCGGGCAACGCCCGGACCACGTGGTCGGCGGCTTCATGGCCGGCAGCGCCGGGCTCAGCATGTGGGTAAGCAACACCGCCACGGCCGCGATGATGCTGCCGATCGGCCTGTCGGTGCTCGCCGTCATGGAAGGCGCACGTGAAGGCCAGGATCCGGCCTCGCGGCGCGGATTCTCCCTGGCCCTGCTGCTAGGGATCGCCTTCGGTGCCAACATCGGCGGCATGGGGACGCTGATCGGCACGCCGCCCAACGCCATTCTGGCCGGCTTCATGAGTGACACCTACGGCATACAGATCGGGTTCGGGCAATGGATGATGGTGGGCTTCCCCGTGAGCCTGGTGCTGCTTGTCGCCTGCTGGTGGGTGCTGACACGCTGGGCATTCGCCGTGGATCGCCGCCCCGCGGCCGGCATCAGAGACATCATACATGAGCGTCGCACGGAACTCGGGGCGCTCTCGCGGAGTGAACGGCGCGTGCTTCTCGTATTCGTGGCTACCGCCCTCGCCTGGATGTTTCGCCCGCTTCTGGAAGCCATCACTGGTGCCGCCATCTCCGACGCCGGCATCGCCGTGACAGCAGCCGTCCTGCTGTTTCTCATCCCCGCCGCCGGACCCAGGCGCGGCGCACTGCTGGACTGGAACAGCACCCGTGAACTGCCCTGGGGGGTGATCATCCTGATCGGCGGGGGCCTGAGTCTGGGTTCCGCCATCGAGGCCAGCGGGCTTGCCGGCGCGGTGGCTCAGCAGTTGGCGGCGCTCGGCGCATGGCCGCTCTTCGTGGTGGTGGCCGCGGTCGTCGGCCTGACCATGCTACTCAGTCACGTCGCCAGCAATACCGCCACCGCGGCCACGCTGATGCCCGTGGTTACGAGCGTGGCGCTGTCCATCGATCAGCCGCCGCTGATACTGGCAGTCGCCGTGGCACTGGCCGCTTCCTGTGCCTTCATGCTGCCCGTGGCAACCCCTCCCAATGCCATCATCTTCGGTAGCGAGCGCCTGCGCGTCGCCGACATGGCCCAGGCCGGCTGGCGTGTGACCACCGTCGCAATACCGCTCGTCCTGGTCGGCAGTCTCATTATCACGCCCTGGTTACTGCTCCGCTGAGGCCGGACACGCGAACTTGTCCTGGATCAATTCGTGCCCCCGGCGCTTCCCTTAATATGCAATCCAGATACATTTTCAAGGGATCGCCCAATGGCACCTGCGCTACTGTCCGTCGGTTTTCGCCCGTTCTTTCTGGCAGCCTCCTGGTTTGCCGTCGTCGTCATGGGGGTGTGGGTGAGCTTTCTGGTGAGGGGAACCCCATCTCCCGACCCATGGAACCCGATTCTCTGGCACGGCCATGAGTTGCTGTTCGGCTTCGCAGCAGCGGTCATCGCCGGGTTCCTGCTCACGGCCGCCCAGAACTGGACCAAGCGCCCCACGTGCACGCCGACCAGCCTCACCGCCCTGGTACTGCTGTGGCTGGCGGCGCGGATCGGATTTCTGGCACCCGGCCTGGTTCCCATGTGGCTGCTCACGGCCCTGGATCTGGCGTTTTTCCCCTTGCTGGCGATCATGCTCGCCGGTGCGCTCCTGCCCGCAAAAAATCGCCGCAACTACGCATTCATTCCGCTGCTCCTCGCATTCACCGTTCTGAATGCCCTGCTGCATGCTGACGCGCACGGCATTCTTCCAGGCGTGGGGTTCATCGCCATGGATCTCAGCATCTGGCTGATTACGGTGCTGCTTGTCTTCATGGGCGGGCGGGTCATCCCGTTTTTCACCGCGAACTGGCTTCCCGGTCTTCAAGTGCGCCAGTGGCCGTGGCTGAACTGGGCCTCCACCCTGAGCACGCTTGCCATCCTGCCGGCCTACCTCATCCTCGGGCGGGAGCCGTGGTTGGCGGCCGTGCTTTTCCCCGCGGCTGCCCTGACACTGGTGCGCCTGCTTGCCTGGCAGCCCTGGGGAACCGTCCGTGAACCGCTGCTGTGGATCCTGCATCTGAGCTATCTGTTCATCCCGATCGGGCTCGCCGTCCAGGGCGCACATCTCACCGGGTTTGCAGTGAACTGGTCGGCAGGCGTGCATGCCCTCATGGTGGGCGGCATGGGGGGGCTGTGCATCGGCATGATGGCGCGTGTGGCGCTCGGCCATTCCGGCAGGCCGCTCAAGGCGCCGCCCCTGGCGGTAGCAGGGTTCGCCGCGATGATCCTCGCCGCGGCCACGCGGTTGTTCTACGCCCTGAGTGTCGGGCCGGCCTGGTTCATGGACGCCGCCGGATTGCTGTGGATGGTGGCGTTCACGCTGTACGCCATCGCCTATACACCCATTCTGGTCCGGCCCCGGGCCGACGCGCCGGCAGCCAGAGATCGAACGCGCGGGATGACGGCCCGCAGCTGAGAACACGCCGCCAAGCCATTCTCTGGGTCTGCACGGACCGGCAGCCGAGTGGTTGCGCGCCGCGCGCCGGATGCACCGCACCAGCCCTCAGTCACAGGACCGGCGGGGCTTGGTCCGTCCACGGCGGAATGCTATATTACGCGCCTTGCATGGGGCTGTAGCTCAGTTGGGAGAGCGCGACATTCGCATTGTCGAGGTCAGGGGTTCGATTCCCCTCAGCTCCACCACCTCATGTCACGCCACGTCATTCTGAATCAATCACTTAGGGGGTTCAGGGTGACGAGGCGTTGCCTTATGTAACGCCCCTTTTCGCAGGATTTCCGCAGGGTCTACACAGGCCTCGTGCGAACCCTGCCGCGCACTGGCTACCGCCATTGTTTGGCCACGCCGGACGGATCGGTCGGAACATTGGCTTCCCACCCTCGGTCGCCGCGATACCAAGAAATCAACGCGCCTACGCCCCGTCTCGACTGGGGATATCGTTGCCTAGCCAAGAGCAGGTTTGGCCAAGTACGACCCTGAGCGGCCATCCGCCCCCTCCGATTTCGTGGTCTGCTTACGGAAAACGGACTGCATCCCGTATTGCACTTATCAGGAGTTG
>SLMR01000248.1 GCA_007133445.1 Aquisalimonas sp.
AGGTCCAGCCCAGATGCCCCGGGCCGGCGTTCAGGTACAGCCCTTCCACCGGCGACCGTCCGAGGATGGGCGGGCCGTCCGGGGTCATGGGGCGAAGGCCGGTCCAGTAGGCCGGTTCGCACTGTTCCGCATGCTCCCCAAGACTCGGATAGAGACTGGCCGCCTGACGCAGCACCGTGGCAGCCCGCCGGGTGTGGAGGGTGGTGTCGTAACCGGCGAACTCCGCCGTTCCGGCAAGCCGGATCCGGTCCCCCAGTACCGTCACCACCACCTTGCGGCTGTCGTCGATCAACGGAATCGTCGGCGGATTGCGCCACCCCTGCAGGGGCAGGGTCACGGAATATCCCTTGACCGGACAGATGGGCAGCCGTAGACCCGCCTGACCGGCCAGGCGCCGGGCGTCGTTGCCCGCGGCGATCACGCAGGCGTCAGCCTCCAGGCGCTCGCTGTCGGTGACCACGGCTCGCCAGCGGCCCTTGCTCACTTCCATCTGCTGCACGCGGGTGCCGTAGCGGAATTGCACGCCTTCCTGTTCGGCCAGCGCCGCCAGGCGTTCCGTGAACAGGCGCGCATCACCGCTCTCGTCGTCGGGGTAGTAGATGCCGCCGATGATCTGATCCCTTGCCTCGTCCAGGGAGGGCTCCAGGGCGATCGCCTGACGGCTGTCCAGGATGGAGTGACGCACACCCATCGGCGCCATCAGCGATGCCGCGTGCCGGGTGGTGTCCATGGCCTCCTGGTCGTGGAAGACCTTCAGGATGCCGTTCCGGGCATCGTCGTACTGCAGGCCCGTGTCGCGGCGTAGCGCCTGCAGTTGGCGCAGGCTGTACACGGCCAGGGCGGCGTTGATGGCGGTGTGCCGCTCGAACCGGCTGCGGGTGCTGTTACGCAGGAACCCGAGCCCCCAGCCCATCAGCCGGGGGATCTGTCCCGGGCGCAGCAGCAGTGGCGAATCCTCGCGACCGATCCAGCGCAGCAGTTGCCAGATCACTCCCGGTGCGTTCCAGGGCTCGGCGTGGCTGGCGTGGAGCAGGCCGCCGTTGGCGAAGCTGGTCTCCTCCCCGGGCCGGGAGGCGCTGTCCAGCACGGTCACCTCGTGCCCGTCCCGGGCCAGGTACCACGCCGAGGTGACACCAAGCAGCCCCGCCCCGACTACGATAATCCGCATCTGCCCCCCGGTTGATCGGATGTGACCCGTTCAAGATGATACAGGACATCAGGCGGATGGTGCAGTGCCGCATTGTCGGTGTGATGTGAGTGCAGAGCGTTCAGTCCACGGACTCGAGTCGCAGTAATGGTGCGTCGCCGTCGTCCACGAGGACGTACAGCGCACCGTCCGGTCCCTGGCGCACGTCGCGGATGCGCTGGTTGCGGTCGTCGAGCAGGGCTTCCTCGTGGATCACCTCGTCGCCATCCAGCACGACCCGGATCAGCTTACGCTGGGCCAGCGCACCGATGAACAGGTTGCCGTGCCATTCCGGGAAGGCGTCGCCATCGTAGAACGTCATGCCCGATGGCGCGATGGCCGGGGTCCAGTGGTGCACCGGCGGTTCGAAGCCCTCCACCGGAGGTTCCGGACCGATGCGCGGCCCGTGGTACTCGCGGCCGAAGGTGGTTTCCGGCCAGCCGTAGTTGCGTCCGCCTTTCAGGATGTTCAACTCGTCGCCGCCACGGGGGCCGTGTTCGTGCAGCCACAGGACACCGGTTCCGGGATGCCGGGCCAGACCCTGGGCGTTGCGGTGACCGATGGTGTAGAGCCCGGGTTGTGCGTCTTCGTTCAGGAACGGGTTGTCCTCGGGGATCTGGCCGTCGTCGGTCAGCCGGATCACCTTGCCCACGTGCCCGTCCAGGTTCTGGGACTGCTCGCGCTGCCCGCGGTCGCCCACGGTGATGAAGAGGTAGCCCGCTGCGTCGAACGCCAGGCGGGAGCCGAAGTGCCGGCCGCCGGACAGGAACGGTGTTGCGATGAACAGGTCCTCGCGGTCCACGAGACGTTCGCCGTCCAGTCGGGCGCGGCTGACGTGGGTGGCGTAGCCGTCCTCACCCCCGGCGGCGTAGCTGAGGTAGATCCAGCCATTGTCGTCGTAGTCCGGATGCAGCACCACATCCAGCAACCCGCCCTGGTTGACGGCGGCCACCTCCGGCACGTCGGCAACGCGGGTTGTGGTGCCGTCGTCGGGGTCGACCAGGAGCAGCCGTCCGGGACGTTCCGTCACCAGCAGTTGGCCATTCGGCAGGAAGGCGACGGCCCACGGATGCTCCAGGCCGTCGGCGACGGTGGTGACACGGAACTCGTGCTCCTCGCTTTCGTATACCCCGGCCACGGCCAGGGGCGGCGCCAGGCCGATGAGCAGAATAATCGCAAGGCATTGGCGCATGCGTGATCTCCTCGGGTTCAAGGTCGGTTACTTCGGGTCAGCGTAAACACACCAGCGGTGCTTGCCCTGGCGTTTGGCCTGATACATGGCGCGGTCGGCGCGATGCAGCAGCGGGCGCTCGCCGTCGCCATGATCGGGAAACAGGCTGATGCCCACACTCAGCCCGATGGGAGGGTCAGTGGTGACGGACTCGCTGGCGCTGATCAGCTTCTCAGCAATGATGGTCGCGTCGGTGGGGCGGCCAAGGGGTGCTACCACCACGAACTCATCGCCGCCCAGGCGCGCAAGGGTGTCGCCGGGGCGCAGTACGTTGCTGAACCGACGCCCCAGGTGGCACAGCAGTTCGTCGCCGACCTCGTGGCCATGGCGGTCGTTGACCTCCTTGAAACCGTCCACGTCCAGGAGCAGAACGGCCACTGGGCGTTGGGTTCGGCGCGCCTGGCCGATCTGATGGGCCAGGCGGTCGCTGAGCAGACGGCGGTTGGCCAGCCCCGTCAGGCCGTCGTGAAAGGCCTGCGACTCCAGCTCATCCAGGAACTCAGCATGGCTTACCGCCACGCTGGCCAGTTCCGCAAGCTGCCGGATGGTTTCAAGTTGGCTACTGTCCGGCGGCCCGGGCTGGCGCCGGAACAGGGTGAGCACGCCCAGCGTTGAGCCTTCCCGGCCACGAAGCGGTTCGCCCCAGATGGCGTGGATACCGTGGGCGACCGCGAACCAGCTGTAATCGGGCCAGCGATCCTCGGCCCGGACGTCCGGGCAGATCTGGCGCTGGCCGGTGGCGGCCACAGTGGCGCAGAGGCTCTCCGCCGGGTCGAACTCATGGTGATCTTCGAGCCCCTGGCGGAAGTGTCGTGGCATGTCCGGCGCCACCAGCAGGCGGTCGCCATCCGGCCACGGTACCGAAACGATGGCTAGGGTCTCCGGCCAGTGACCCGCGGCCAGTTCGCAGATGGCAGCCAGCGTGGTCGTGACAGGCTCACGCCGTGCGACCCTTTCCAGGATCATGGCCCGCGCGTCCCGCAGGAGCTCACCGCTGCGCTCCCGGCTGGACTGGCGCCATCGCAGGAGCAGACGTGGCGGCCGCCGGTTCGCCGCAGTGGCGGTTGACTGGACGGTGACCTCCAGTTCCCGTCCTTGCATGTCCCGGAGTCGCCACTGGCTTTGTTGTGGTAGCGAATCGTCGATAGGGCGCTGGCGCAGATGCTCCATGAAGGCCGTGGCATCGCTTCCCAGAATCCGGTCTACGGGGCGGCCGAGCAGGTCCTCCAGGCGCCCTTCCAGCATCCGGCAGGCGGCCGCATTGGCAGCCAGGATGCGGCCGCCGTCGTCGCAGGTGGTGAGTGGTTCGTCCAGGGCATCCAGGCTGTCCTGGAGGACGTCCGCCTGCGCCAGGTGCGCCGTTTGGACACGGGCATTACCGCGGTCACGCGCCAGCCGCCGGAGGTGTTCCCGCAGAGCCGCCAGGGTGGTGTCGTCCGGTTGATCCGGTCGTCCAGACACGGGACTGGCGCCGGTTATCAGGCAGACCATCCGGGGGCCGTCAGAGCCAAGATCCATGGGAATGAGGTCTACGCGCTGATCGGGGCCAGCGATGCCGAGCTCGCTCGTGGTAAGGCTTGCCGGTTGCGTCAGGTCGTTGCGCGGCAAGTTTGTCAGTAGTGTTTCCAGCCAGTCGGGCGGGCTGGCGACCCCCAACAGGTACAGTCGGTCGCCGGCGAATTCCACCACCAATGTCGAACTGGCGCCGCAGTCCCGCCGCAGCCATTCGAGGATGGGCGTCAGTTCCGGGGTCGGATGCTCCCGTGCGACAGCGCGTCGCGCCGTCGGTTCAGGCTCCGTCTTCGGCGCTCCGTTGCCCACATACGCCTCCGCACACACGACCGCTGTTCCGGGAAACTCGAAAGACTCGCAACCACCCATCCCCGTCCGGACGCTCGGTGTCGTTCCGGTTGCAGGCGCCCGCTTTTCAAGCGTTTCCCAACACTGAACTAAAGCAGAAAAAACGCCTGCTGGCTATGGACGATTATCGATACACGATGACGGTTGTCAGCATGCCACTATCCCAGACGGGCGCCGTTGTGAACCGGTTGGTCCGGCACCGCCAGCACCACGCTGCCGTCGTCCGTGTAAAAACCGGTGACCAGGCACTCCGAGCGCATGGGGCCGATCTGCTTGGGCGGGAAGTTCACCACGGCCAGAACCTGGCGGCCGACCAGAGCGGCGACCTCGTAGCGTTCCGTCAACTGGGCACTTGACCGCCGCTCACCGAGTTCCGGGCCGAAGTCCACGGTGAGCTTGTACGCCGGCCGCCGTGCCTCGGGGAAAGGCTCCGCTGCGGTGATGGTCCCTGCGCGAAGTTCGACGGCCTGGAATTGTTCCCAGCTGATGGTATCCATGGGCTCCTTCCGGGCTCCGTATCAGGGAGGCAATCATGCCACGGCGACGATGCTGTCGCAGCCCCATTGCCTTGTCCACAGTTCCTGTGGATAAGAGTGTGGATAGTCGTTGCAAGCAGCGCCCCAGCTCCCATCGTTGCCCGGTTTGTGTCAAATTGATGAACTTTTCGGCGCTCGGCACAAAAGGCATTGAAAACAATAATTTGAATTATTGTCGAGGCTTTGGTGAGGTCCGCTGACGGGGCGGCAGAGGACTGCAGCAGGGGTTGACACGGGCGGTCGCCCCGGTGTGCAAAACATTGGCCGCCATCAGTGCCTGGGAGTTGTTACACTCCCCCACCCGAACCTCCGGATTCAACTTCCCCGCGGAGAGCGACTTTCCCCATGCAGGACGAAGAACACATTGTCGATTTCGCCGCCCAGGGTGCCGTGGACCTCGGCAACCGGATCGCCGAACAGCATGAGCAGGCGGACCTCCAGGACATTGCCGATGGCCTGCTGTCCGGGGCGATCCACTACTGGCTGTATACGCGTCAGCCGTGTGAGGACCCTCGGTGTCCGGACTGCGCTTCCCTGCGAACGGCGGAGTGGCGCCTGCAGGCGCTGCAGCAGCTCGTGGACGAGATGGCGCGCAGCAGCGAGTACTACGAATCCCCGGGTGACATGACCCCGGGCAATGCCTGATTCGCCAGCGAGGCGCCAAGCATGATCGACACGCCACAACCCCCGAAGGCTGCCCGCGAGCCCGTGGTCCTCGAGCACCATGGCCACCGTCGTGAGGATCACTACGCCTGGCTGCGGGATACCCACTGGCGGGAGGCCATGCAGGACCCACAGCGCCTCGCGCCCTCGATCCGCAGCCACCTGGAGGCGGAGAACGCCTGGGCGGAATCGGTGATGGCGCCTACCAGCACCTTTCGGGACGCCCTGTTCCACGAACTGCGCGGGCGAATCAAGGAGGACGACAGCTCCGTCCCCGCCAGGGATGGAGCGTTCTTCTACTACAGCCGCTACCGCGAGGGTGGACAGCACGCCCTGCTCTGCCGCCGGCGCGGCAGCGAGGAGGGCGCCGAGGAGCTCCTTCTGGACGGTGACGCGACCGCCGCCGGCCACGACTATTTCCGGCTGGGTGGCGGTGAACACTCGCCGGACCACCGTTACCTCGCGTATGGGGTGGACACCTCCGGTGCCGAGAGCTGGGTCATCCGCATCCGCGATCTGGACAGCGGCGAGGATCTGGACGAGCGCATCAGCGATGCCCGTGGCGACTTCGTGTGGTCGGCGGACAGCACTGAGCTGCTCTACACCGTCCTGGACGGCGACCATCGGCCGAAGTGGGTCTACCGCCACCGCCTGGGCGATGATCCGGCGCAGGATGTGCTGGTCTATGAGGAGCCGGACGACGGTTTTTTCGTCGGCGTGGACAAGACCGAGAGCGGGCGCTTTCTGCTGATCTCCAGCCACGATCACGTGACCAGCGAGGTGCGGGCGATTCCCGCGAACGCCCCCGACACCGAGCCAAGGCTGCTGATGGCCCGGGAAACCGGCGTGGAGTACGAGGTCTCCGATCATGGTGACCGCTGGCTGATCCTCACCAACCGCGGCGCGGAAGACTTCCGCATTGTCAGTGCGCCGCTGGAGGCGCCGGACCCCGGGAACTGGAGCGATCTGGTGGCGCACCGCCCCGGGCGGTTGATCCAGGGCATGGTGGTCTATCGCGACTACCTGGTGCGGCTGGAGATCAGCGATGCGCTCCCCGCCATCGTGGTGCGGGCCTTTGCCACCGGTGAGGAGCACGTGGTGGCCTTCGATGAGGACTGCTACGACCTGGGTGTCATCCCCGGGTTCGAGTTCGACACCGCCACCATGCGGCTCAGCTACAGCTCCTTCGGCACGCCGTCACGGGTGTACGACTACGACATGGCCACGCGGGGGCGGTTGCTGCGCAAGGAACAGGAGGTCCCCAGCGGCCACGACTCCGATGCCTACGTGACCCGGCGGCTGCTGGCGACGGCACCGGACGGCGAGCAGGTCCCCGTGTCGCTGTTTCACCACCGTGATGTGACGCCGGGGCCGAACACGCCGCTGCTGTTATACGGCTACGGCTCGTACGGCATGACCGACCTGCCCGGGTTCTCGCCACTGCGGCTGAGCCTGGTGAACCGGGGGTTCGTCAACACCGTGGCCCACGTGCGGGG